>NZ_NQKX01000007.1 GCF_002252635.1 Synechococcus sp. MW101C3 | reverse complement strand
TCCGCCACGCTCCGGCGCCGGACCGCGGCGCTCAGGCCGCCCTTCGCCCGGACGGGCCGGCCGTGCGCCGCGCGGCCCGGCGCCGGGCCGATCGCTGCCCCCGCCTGCGCCATTGGGCCGGCGGCGCTCGAAACGTTGGTTCATGGGTACGGAGGCAAGGGGTCAGGGGTCGGTCTGTTCCAGATGATCCAGCAGCTGGGCGAGCCGTCCGGGATTCCGTAAAAAGAGCCAGCCCACCATTGTCTCAAACCCTGTGGCCTGTCCGTAGCGTCCCGGATCTCCCCGGCGAGGACCACGGCCGGCTTTGTTGCGGCCACGCCGCACCCATTCCCGCTCTTCCGGCTCCAGCAGCGGCTCGAGCCGCTCAAGCGCCCGCGCCTGGGCATCGGCGCGCACTTCCTCCACCACGGCCCTGTGCAGCGCATCGCTGCGGCCGGGGCTGCGGCAGTGGCGCAGACGTTGATGCAGTTCCCACACCGCATCGCCCAGCCAGGCGAGCTGGAGCGGCCCCAGCGCCTCGGCTTCCGCCGGTTGCAGGCGCATCAGCCAGCGGACGGCCTCGGAATCAGGCGGTGGCAAGGGCACCCAGTGCCGTTTCCAGATCGGGCTGCAGGTGCAGGAAGCTTTCCAGGCGCACCAGTTTCACGGTCTGGATGACGCGGGCGTTGCCCACCACCACGAACTGGATGTTGGCTTCGGTGCACTGCTTGGCCAGCTGCACCAGCACGCCGAGGCCGGAGGAATCGATGAAATCGATGTGGGTGAGATCCAGCAGCAGCGGCAGCTTGTTGCTGCCCATCTGTTCGGTGATGAACTCCTTGAACTGCTTGTCGGAATAGGCGTCGAGCTGGCCAGTGAAACTGCACAGCAGGCAGTTTTCGCGACGCTCACAGCCGCCCCGTAAGGAAACGGTCAGTCGATGCAGTTCTGGAATCGCCCCAGCCCTCGATGCGAAACGAGCGACCGAAGTGTAATGAGCGATGGCAAGGCCCAGACCGCTCGCACACAAAACCGGAACACCCGCCGGTCGATCAGGCGCGGCGTTCAGCCATCAGGGCCACGAAGCGGCCGAAGTGGTGGTCGGCGTCGTGGGGGCCAGGACTGGCTTCCGGGTGGTACTGCACGCCGAACACGGGCCGGTGGCGATGGCGCAGGGCCGCCACCGTGTTGTCGTTGAGGTTGGTATGGGTGATTTCCACCTGTGCCGCATCCAGCGAGGCGGCCGCCAGGGCGAAGCCGTGGTTCTGGCTGGTGATTTCCACCACCCCATGGCCGCCGCAGGGATGGTTGAGGCCGCGGTGGCCGTAGCTGAGCTTGTAGGTGCTGCCCCCGAGGGCCAGGCCGAGGATCTGGTGGCCCAGACAGATGCCGAACACCGGCAGGCTGGGTTGCTCGATCAGCCCCGCCGCCAGCCGGATGCCGCTCTGCACGGCGGCCGGATCTCCGGGCCCGTTGGAGAGGAACACCCCCTCCGGCTCCTGGGCCAGCACCTCGTCGAGGTTGGCGCCCGCCGGAAGCACCGTGACCGTGCAGCCGTGGGCGCTGAGCCGCTCCAGGATCGCCCGCTTGATGCCGAAGTCGATCGCTACCACCCGGTAGGGCTCAGCCGGCGCCACCTGCTGGCGCTGATCGAAGCCGGCGCCGCAGAGCTGTTGCCACACGTAGCTGGTGGGGGTGCTGACGGTTTCCGCCAGGTTCAGGCCTTCCATCGAGGGGCTCCGGCGCACCTGCTCCAGCAGGGCGGCGGCGGCGGTGCCATCGCTGCTGATCGCGCCGTTCATGGCACCCCGCTCCCGCAGGTGGCGCACCAGCGCGCGGGTGTCCACGCCGGCGATGCCCACCACACCGTGCTCCGCCAGCCAGTCGGCCAGCAGGCCTTCAGAGCGCCAGCTGCTGGCCACCGGCGCCAGCTGGCGGGCGATCACGCCGCGCACCTGCGGGGTATCGGCCTCGCGGTCGTCGGCGTTCACGCCGGTGTTGCCGAGCTCCGGGTAGGTGAAGGTGACCAGCTGGCCCGCGTAGCTGGGGTCGGTGATCACCTCCTGATAGCCGGTCATGCCGGTGTTGAACACCACCTCACCGATGGTGGTGCCCACCGCACCGAAGGCCGTGCCCCGCAGCACGGTGCCATCGGCGAGCACGAGCAGGGCGGCGGAGGGGGCGGTCAAGGGGCAGGGGTAGCGCTGGTCTGATCATCCTCCTGCGCCAGGACTGCACGCAGGTCCTCGAGCCGCTGCCACGGGGCCGGGCCCGCCAGCGCCGCCAGCGCCTGCGCCAGGCCGTCCTCCACGCTCTCGGCCCTGGCAGCGGCCCAGAGCACCAGCGCCGTGTTCAGCGCCACCACGTCACGCTGGGCGCTGCTGCCCTCCCCCTGCAACACCGCCGCCAGGATGCGCTGGTTGGTTGCCACATCGCCGCCGGCCAGCGCCTCGATCGGCGCCTCGGCCAGCCCCAGGGCGGTGGGATCGAGGCGGAGCGAGCGGATCTGCCCCTGCTCCACCAGGCGCAGCTCGCTCGGACCGGACAGCGAGGCCTCATCGAGACCGCCATGGCCGTGCACCACCACCGCCCTCTCCAGGCCGAGGCGGCAGAGGGCATCGGCCATCGGATCGAGCAGGTCGGCGCGGGCCACGCCCAGCACCTGGGCTTCCGGCCGCAGCGGATTCACCAGCGGGCCGAGCAGGTTGAACACCGTGCGCACGCCCAGACGGCGGCGGATCGGTGCCAGCCCCACCAGGGCCGGATGCCAGCCGGGCGCGAACAGAAAGGTGACACCGCTCTGCGGCAGTGCCCCCACCACGGTGGCGGCCGGCGCCTTGAGGTTGAGCCCCAGCGCCTCCAGCACATCGGCGGAGCCCACCTTGCCGCTGGCGCTGCGGTTGCCGTGCTTGGCCACGGTGGCACCGCAGGCCGCCGCCACGAAGGCCACCGCCGTGGAGATGTTGAAGCTGTCGGCCCCGTCCCCGCCGGTGCCGCAGGTATCCACCAGGGGAAGATCGGGGCGGGGGCAGGGCAGGGGTGCCGCCTCGCGCAGCACCGCGGCCATGGCCGCCAGTTCCCCGCCACTGACCCCCTTGCTGCGCAGGGCAGCCAGCAGCGCACCGGTGAGTTCCGGTTCGATCGCCGCGGCGATCCAGCCCTCCATCAGGGCGGTGGCATCGGCATCGGCCAGCGGCTGGCCCTGCAGCAGGGTTTCGAGCAGCTGGGGCCAGGAAAGGGTGGAACGCATCGAGCCTGAGACGTGGTGGCCTGGTTGCGGGGAAAGGGCGCCCGGCCAGAAAAAAAGCCCGGGTGCAGGACACGCCGGGCCAGGTGATGGGGACGCTCCCACTATCACCTGAGAAACGCGAATCCGCTGATCATCGGAGCACACTGAGACCGATTCCCGTCGTTCAGGGCGTGTCCTGCGCGGCGGTGTCGAAGCCGCTGCCCACCGCCTGGCCCTCGGCGGCCGCAACCGGGCCGGGCCGGTAGCCGCCTTCCCACAACGCCCGCGTGCGGCGGTGCAGCTCCTCGCGGTTGAGGCCCCAGTGGGCCAGGGTCTTGGTGAGATCGGCGCGCAGATCCTCGGCGCCGGGAAAGCCGTCGTAGCGGTTCAGCAGGCGGGCCAGATCCACCAGCTGGCCGTCGCCGGGTTGGTCGCTGGCCAGCAGGCCGTCCACCACCTGGCGATCGGTGCCATACAAAGGATGCGACTGGCTCTCGGGTGACGGCATGGGTAGGGGTGTGTTCGGGGCAGGGTGAGGCGCTGTGTGCGGCGGTGCGGGCGGGGCGGGGTGCTGATCTCCGCGCGGCCCGGCTCGAAGGCCTGCCACTCTCGCCCGGCTGGCGCGATCCGTAGGTTGGAGCCATTCCACCCCCCGCCATGGCCGCCATCCGCCTGGGTCTGATCTGGCGCTACCTGCGCCCCCACCGGCGGGTGCTGCTCGGCGGTGTGCTGGCCCTGGTGGTGGTGAACCTGCTGAGCGTCGCCATCCCGCTGATGGTGCGCGGGATCATCGACGACCTGCAGGACGGCTTCGCCGTGTCCTACGTGCTGAGGCAGGCCGGCTGGATCGTGCTGCTGGCCTCGCTGATGGGGGTGGCGCGCCTCGTTTCACGCCTGCTGGTGTTCGGCGTGGGGCGCCAGGTGGAGGCCAGCCTGCGCCAGCGGGTGTTCGACCACATGCTGCGCCAGGAGCCCGGCTGGGTGCAGACCACCGGCAGCGGCGAGGTGATCAGCCGCTCCACCAGCGATGTGGAGAACGTGCGACGCCTGCTCGGTTTCGCCGTGCTCAGCCTCACCAACACGGCCCTCGCCTACGCGCTCACCCTGCCGGCGATGCTGATGATCGACCCGCTGCTCACCCTGGCGGCGGTGGGTCTGTACCCCTTGATGCTGATGGTGGTGCGTCTGTTCGGCGGCCGCATGATGCGGCAGCAGCGGCGCCAGCAGGAGTGCCTGGCCAGCCTCAGCGACCTGATCCAGGAAGACCTCTCTGGCATCAGCGCCATCAAGATTTACGGCCAGGAGGTGCACGAGCAGACGGCCTTCGGCGAACGCAACGGCCGCTACCGCGACTCGGCCCTGGCCCTCTCCCGCACCCGCAGCACCCTGTTCCCGCTGCTGGAAGGCATCTCCTCGATCAGCCTGCTGCTGCTGCTGGCGATCGGCAGCGGCCAGCTGGAAAGCGGCCGCCTCAGCATCGGCAACCTGGTGGCCCTGATCCTGTTCGTGGAGCGGCTGGTGTTCCCCACCGCCCTGCTCGGCTTCACCCTCAACACCTTCCAGACCGGCCAGGTGAGCCTGGAGCGGGTGGAGGAACTGCTCGGCCGCCGGCCACGGGTGGAATCCCCGGCCGATCCGGTGCCTCCCGCCCGTGAGCGCCATGGGGCTGTCGAGGCGCGTGGTCTCACGGTCCGCTACGACGACGCCCACCGCGAGGCCTTGAGCGACGTGAGCTTCCGCATCGCCCCCGGCGAACTGGTGGCGGTGGTGGGTCCGGTGGGCTGCGGCAAAACCACCCTGGCCCGGGCCTTAGGCCGCATGGCGGAGGTGCCGTCCGGGCAGCTGTTCATCGATGGCGTCGATGTCACGGCTCTGTCGCTGGCCGACCTGCGCGCCCAGGTGGCCCTGGTGCCCCAGGAGGGCTATCTGTTCACCGCCACCCTGGCCGACAACCTCCGCTACGGCGACCCCGACGCCAGCTTCGAGCAGGTGGAGGAAGCGGCCCGCGAGGCGCGGCTGGAAGGCGACATCCGTGGCTTCCCCGATGGCTACGGCACGCTGGTGGGGGAGCGTGGCATCACCTTGAGCGGTGGCCAGCGCCAACGCGCGGCGCTGGGCCGGGCGCTGCTGGTGGATTGCCCCCTGCTCGTGCTTGATGACGCCCTCGCCAGCGTGGACAACAACACGGCGGCGGCGATCCTGCAGTCGATCCGCGCCCAGCACGGCCGCACGATCGTGATGATCAGTCACCAGCTCTCGGCCGCCGCCGCCTGCGACCGCGTGCTGGTGCTGGAGGACGGGCGGCTGGTGCAGCAGGGCCACCACGAGGATCTGCTGGCCCTGCCCGGCACCTACCGCCGCCTCTGGGAGCGGCAGCAGGCGGAGGTTCAGCTCCAGTTGGCCTGAACCGAGACGCTCAGCTGCAGCTGGCTGAACCAAAACGAGTTGTTGAACGGAGCAGACAACCTGCCCCGGGGCGGCTTAGCTGGGGGCCGGGATCTCCCGGCCGCCAACCGTTCCCTCGTCGTCATGGATCCCCTCAAGGGCTACAACCTGCGCTGCACCCTCACCTTCGGCGATATCTACGGGCAGGTGCTGGTGTGGATGCTGGTGATTTTCGTGAGCCTGGCGGCAGGCCTCGCCTTGATGGGCTCCAGCAAGCCGATCTTCGCCCTGGTGGGTGTGGGCGTGATCCTGGTGCTGTCGCTGCCCTTCCTGCTGTTTGCGTTCACCACCACGCTGCTGAACCACATCGCCCTGCTGCCGGCGGCGGACACGGAAACCCCTGCCTAGGCTCCGTTCAGCTTCCAACGACCCGTTGTTCGGACTCTTCACGACCGGCACCAGCAGCCCAAAGCAGCGGATCGTTTCCGCCACGGAGGCCCTACCCGGTCGGGCCACGCCGATCCCCACCGCTGAACGCCACGTGGTGCTGGGCACACCGCTGCAGGCACCGCTGCAGGCCCATGAACAGGAAGCCAGCTTCGGCTGCGGCTGTTTCTGGGGCGCGGAAAAGGGCTTCTGGCGCCTGCCCGGCGTGGTCACCACGGCCGTGGGCTACGCCGCCGGCCACACCCCCAACCCCACCTACGAGGAGGTGTGCTCCGGCCGCACCGCCCACACCGAGGTGGTGCGGGTGGTGTGGGACACCCGGCGGGTCGATTTCGCCGATCTGCTCAAGCTCTTCTGGGAATGCCACGACCCCACCCAGGGCCTGGCCCAGGGCAATGACACCGGCAGTCAGTACCGCTCGGCGATTCTCTGCACCACGCCCGAGCAGCTGACGCTGGCCGAGGCCAGCCGCCGCCACTACCAGGAGCAACTCAGCGCCGCCGGCTTCCCGGCGATCACCACCGAGATCCTGATCCACAAGCCCTTCTATTTCGCCGAAACCCACCACCAGCAGTACCTGGCCCGCCCCGGCAGCCGCCCTTACTGCTCCGCCCGTCCCAGCGGTGTACGGCTCACCGCCTTTGCCGGCGGCAACTTCCTGCTGGCGCCCGAGGTCTGGGCGCAGTACGACTGGTCGGTGCAGCACTGCGTGCTGCGCAGCTCCAACGAGCCGATCCGCCTCTGACCCAGCCTCTGGGCTGGCCCGAGCGGTTCGGCGGCCCTCCTCGACCCTTCGCTTCCACACTGGTTCTTCCCGATGACGACCGGACCCGCTGCCAGATCCGCTGCCAGCCTCCTGGCCGCCGGCCTCAGCGCCACCGTTGTGGTTCCGTTGATGCCGCCGGTTCTGGCGATGAGCTCCCCTTGGTGGGAGCACTACGAGATCCGCGAGAGTTTTCTCTGCCGCGACCAGGGACGCCTCGTGGTGGAGCGCAATGACGCTCAGGCCTCGCTGATCAGCGGTGGTTCCCGCGCCACCTTGTTCCGGGAAACCTCGCCGCTGCCGGGGGTGCGCTACGGCGACGACAACCTGCGGTTGATCCTCAGAGGCGATGAGCTCACCGTGGAGCGGCTGCCGCAGCGCTTCTCCTGCTTCCGCACCGATCAGGCCTGACACCGATGGGTTCCCTCTCCGACCGCACAGTGATCGTGTCACTGCTCTGCACCCTGGGCCTGGTGTTTGCCCTGGTGTTCTGGTACGGCAAGCTCAACCCGGCGCCGGAGGCGCCGCTGCTGTGGAAGGAGGCGCCGCCATCGCGAAGCACCCCCGCCCCCGGGCTGGAGCCGCGCGTGCCCCGGGCCAACGGCAGCGTGATCTGAGCGTGGTCGATCCCCCAGGCGAGCCTCAGGGCAAGCGCAAGCTTCACCCCCTCCCCCGCGGCCTCGTGGAGCTCTATGGACTGCTGGCAGTCCTGTTCGTTCTGGTGCCGGAGTGGATGGCCGGGGGAGCGCTGCTGGGCCTGCCTGGGGCCTCGGCTGGCGACCCGATGCCCGTGCGGGCCAGCGCCTGGCGGCGGGTGCCGGAGCTGCGGCTTGCCTCCCTCTCCCTGGCGGAACTGCGCCACACGGCGCGCCGGCTGCGGCTGTGGGGCTATGCCGGTGCCCGCCGTGAACAGCTCAACGCCCGGGTGCTGCGGCGGCTCAAACGCACCAAGCACTGGGAGCGCTGGCTGCCACCGGAGCTGTGATAGTTTCCATCTCGCCGGGGCGTAGCGCAGCTTGGTAGCGCACCACTTTGGGGTAGTGGGGGTCGTGGGTTCAAATCCCGCCGCTCCGATTCAGTCACACCGGTAGATCCCAGTCAGACAGCCGCCTCTTCCCTAGGGGTGGCTTTTCTGTTTAGGTCTGTTTGGGCCTATTGAGGCCTAAACAGGCGACAGAATTGGTCCACCTTCCGGTCCATTCGGGTCCATGGATGCAGCGCTCTGCGATCTGAGCGCCAGGCTCAAGGCAGGTCACCACAGGTGTGCGGTGGAGCGCAGCAAGGCCAGCCTGGTGCTGCGCACCACCCCAGAAGCCCTGCTGCAACTGGTGCGGGACCGATGAAGCATTGAGGGCTGGCACTGGATCTGCGACACCCAGCTCTACGAGGACGACCACCGCTGCCGCGGCAATGGCGCCAGCGCGATGGCCACGCTCCGAACCGCAGCGCTGAACCTGCTGCGGTTGGCCGGTTTCCAGTCGATCCTCGCTGGGATGCAGGCGTTGATGCACGGCATCACGGCGCTGCTGGTGATGGAGCGACGGCAGCCACAGCAAGATCCTTATTGAGGCTTTGAATCAACCCTGCCTTGCTGCTGGCCGCGCGGGTGCTTCGCGTCCTGCGCTGCTGCCCAATGGCTGCTGTTTTGTTTCTACGTCCGCCCGCTCCGTGTCCTGCTCCAGAACCGTTCGCCAGCAGCGAGAGGCCCCGCCTGCCGCCAAGCTGGTGGAGGCGATCATCCAGCTGGGCTGCATTCTCTTCAGAGGCGAAGACCTGAATGTCGCTGCACAGAAGAATGATCCCTACCTAGCTGAGCTATACTGCTAACTCGACTTCAATCAATTCAAAGCCTTTTAAGCTAGCGGCCGAGTGGTGAGCGCCCAGCAGGAGGCTTAGGTGTCGGCGGGGGTGTGGCCCTAAGGTCACCTCACACCAGGCGATCAGCCCTGCTTGATGAGAGCAGTCATAACAGCCGACTGACAAAATCGAGCGGAGTCAGGCCGCTGTTGCCGTCTGGATAGTTGGCGAAGCCAACCGTCACGTCGCCATACAGGGAGTTGGCTGTACTCAGCACGCTTACTGCTCCATCGCTACTGCGCGTCACATCCAAATCCTGCCAACTGGCCTTGGCACGAAATTCACCCTTTTTGTTGCGTTTGATAGTGACCTCCGAGGCGATTGCCAGGTCGCCCTCGTCGTTCAGGGCAACACTGGTGGCAGGCAAACGGTAGCTGCCGTTGTCTGTACGATAAATCCCTTCAAAGTGGGTGATCAGGTCGGTGCGATCTCGATTCCGATAAGAGAAAGTCGTGTAATTCGAAAACTGACCAGTGATGCTGTCGTAATCGATCAAATAGGCCTCACCGGCAGAGACCCTGCTGGCCTCTTCGTTGAGCACCTCGCCCGACCCGCCGGCAATGGTGTACTTTCCGCTGCCGTTGGCCCAAATGCCATAAGCCGTGTGCGTTACCAACGGATCGCGCTCGCCCGGGAAGCGGATGGGGGTTTGACGGCCCGTAGCCAGCTCGACGATGAAAGCAGTGGAACTGAGACTGAAATAACCCGTGAGATCGTCGACATCGGCGTTGTCGGTATTACCGACAGCCAGACCGCCATCCACAGAGTGGACAAACGTATAAGAACCCTTCACGCCCAACTGAGTGGTGCCTTGCACGCTGCGCCAACCAGTGGCCGTGGAGCCGTTCAGAGCACCGGTATAAGTGAAGCCTACGATGGCAGGGTTATCTGAGCTAGGCGTTTGGTTCCCAAGGCTCCGGGTATACGCGCCCACAAGATTCCCCAGGCCGGCACCAAAGTTGTCGGGCCCATAGACGCTGGTGCCTGCAGCACCAAATCTTTTCGGCACTGCCACTGTGCTCCAGGTCCCGGAGCCACTGACACCTCGCCTCATCACCCTATCCAAGGGCCCCTGGTACACCAGGCCCACAGGGGTGGGACCCGGTGAGTTGTTGGCGCCGACCAACACAAAAGTGCCCGGTGCATCACCACCCTTGAGGCCTTGTAAATAGGTGATCACCGAGGGGTCATTCCCCGGGTTGTACTGGAAGGGGGAAATAAATTGACGACGCTCGGCGGTCATGGTCAGGGGGCTGCAAAGGACTGCCGGCAGTTGGCCGCACACTGCCAGCTTGACGCACACTCCATAAGTTGGCAAAGAATGGTTAACTCCTGACAACACAACCGAAGGATCCAGCTTGCCTAGCTGAGGTCCCTATCGTTCCAACCCGAGTTAAATAGCCTTTCTTGCGACGCCTTCTTTCCCTGTCCGCCGGCGTCATTGCTCTGGCCCTCGTTGTTGACCTAACTGTCTAATGCCACAGGTTGTTCCAGGTCACAAAGGTTTGTGAGGTTGACAGGGTGGTGGTGCGACCCAACAAACCAAGGCCTCACACCCCATGCATCCACACCCCACTATCCGCCTGACACCGATCGATCGTGAACGCCTGATCCGTCAGCATCTCGACCAGGGCCGATGCCTTGCTGAGTTGGCTGCTGAGAACGGCATCAGTGAATGCACCACCCGCAAGTGGCTGGCACGCTTTCGCTCTGATGGACCAGCGGCACTGGCGGATCAATGCAGCATTCGCCGCAGCCAGCGGCGGAGACTCGATCCGGAGCAACAGCAGCAGGCCGTGGAACTCAAACACCAGCGCTGCAGCCTCCGAAGGATCGTCCGGCTGCTGCTGGCGCCGATCAGCATCCTTGCCCGGGCGATGCGGCGCCTGGGGCTGAACCGACTGCGGAACCTCAACCCTTAGCTCGAAGCGCTTCTGCGTTGGCAAAGCCTTCTCAAAGAGAAGCAGTGACCGCCGGTGCAGCGATACCAGTGGGTGCAACCGGGAGACATGATCCATGTCGAGAACAAACAGCTCGCCTGTCTCAACCGTGTTGCGTACCGGCTCACCGGTGATCCACGCAAAGGAAGATCCCCCGGCGCCGGCTACGAGAAGATCCATGTGACCGTGGATGACGCCATCGATCTGTCCCACGTCTAGGTGTTGGCCGACGAGAAGGGCTCGACCACGGTGGGCTTCTTGAGCCGAGTGGTGGCCTGGTTCAATGGCCAGGGCTACCGCTACGCGGAAGCCAAGCGCTACGAATGCCGACGGGTGCTCAGCGACAACGGCTCGGCCTCCAAGTCCCATGGGTGGCGAAAAGCCTGCCAGGCCATGGGGTTGACAGCCAAGAAGACCAGGCCCTTCACCCCAGTGACCAACGGCAAGGCCGAGCGACTCATCTAGCCGCAGGCTTCTGCGAAGCAGTGGACCCTGCTGGAGGAGCGGGCCTACGTGATGTCTTACAGCAACGCAGCGGCTCTCAATGAGCCGCTGCTGGCCAACCTGCGGATCTATATCGGCCGCAAGTGCCTCATGGCCCTGGGTGGTCTCACCCCTCAGCAGCGGCTCGCTCAGCTGCAGGAATGAACAATCTGGTGAGAAACCACATCTAGGGCTTTGAAGTCGGGGCTGAGGCTGCGATGTTTGCTCATGGGTGGGAGCCGCTTTTCAGGGGCAGTGCCCCACCTCACCGGTTAATGGTGGGCCCTAACCAGAAACACCGTGGCGCTCCTCACACGGCGTTGGCGTTAAGCATTAAAGTAATCTTGAATGCATGATTTGCCGTCGTGAACAGTACCGTTCAGGAGATGGGTCAGTCTGGTCAAGACGACCACGGCAACTGTAACAACCACAGCATTTTAGGGGCTGAAACCGAACTGGCTACGATCATCGAGGACTGGCGGAGTCAGCTGGTGGTGTGGGCCGGCAATGGACAGCTCAGCCATGCCGCGCAGGTCGCACTTCAGCTCCCTGCAGACCACTCCGGCCTGCAGGGATTCGTGAACAGGATCAGACGGCGTGACTTCAGCGACCTTCCCCCGGTTCGTTGTCTCGATCCGGAAGCGATGGAAGAAAGCCCCTGCGCCTATTCACCAGAGCGGCGACTGATCCTGATCAACCGGGACTGGTTGGATCATGCATTGGCGGAGCAGGTGATCGCCGTACTCAGTGAAGAGCTTGGGCATCACCTGGATGTCCTGTTTAATCCGGAGGACACCCCAGGAGATGAAGGAGAACTGTTCCTTGAATGCCTCCGTGGTGACCTCTCTGCCGAGACCATTGTGATGTATCGCCGTCACAACGAGGAAAGCGGCGTGGTGCATTTTGAAGGGGAAGACCTTATCGTTGATGAGGTAGGAGTTGGGGCTATGTGTCTGGACCTTCACGACCTGCCCCACCAGGACGCTCCCCAGGCTCCCCAGCCTTGACCTGTGCACTGATCTGCGCCGATCCTTATCACCCCCTCAGCCAGGCCCTGGCCCTACGGCTCGGGCTCCAACCGCGCCGCGCCGACGAGCCGCTGAACCCAAGCGACAGCCGGGTGGTCATGCTTCAAACCGCCTCGGCGTCTCCCCTGCGCTGTGATCCAGGCCCACGGCCACTGCTTGAAGTGGCCCCCTGGCATCTCACCCTGCCGGAGTTTCGTCCCGATGCAGCCCGGCTACGGCACGCGTTCCTGTTGTCGGAGCTTAGCCACCACGACGATGCCCTCACCCTGGAGCGGCTGCTGCTCTGGCCCTACGGAAGGAGATCGATCGCCTGGCTGGACGATCAAGAACTCCTGGATGTGATCGATGCCTGGATTGACGATCCTTGGAGTGGCGAGCGCTGCCTAGAAGGACCCGAGGCTTTTGATGCCGACGAGATGGCTGCTGCCATCAGCTCGGCTCTTCAGAATGCCATCAGCAGCGCCGCAGGGTTTGCCGCGCTGAAGTTTGAAACCTGCGACCGCGATGGCGACCAGATCCTCGATGTTGAGGAACTGCGTGTCACACTCCTGCATGCCGGCGTGAGCGCCAGCGAGGTGAACTGGGTCTTGAACGAGCTTGGCAAGCTCGATGGCATTGACGCGGTTCAGTTCAGTCAGGGTCTTAGCCATGCTCTGGAGGAGGCTTTGGCCGAACAGCAGGCCTCTGTTCAGGTCGTACAGCTCGAGTGCCCGGCTGCGGTGAGTGAACTGCTGCTTCAGGGTTGGAGGGAAGAGGCTGCCATGGCTCTCCACCAGGCATCCCCGCCTACTACAACACCGGAGGCTTCCTCCGGCGTGATCCGCTGCAAGGGCAGCACCGCGCTAGCGACCTGGCTGCGCTCCAGGGTGATCGACTGGATTCCGGTGGAGATCCTGCCGGCCCTCGGTGTTCTCAGCCGGCGTGCGGGCCGCACGGAAGGCCACCCCGCTCTGCTGTTTTCTTACCGCCTCAGCAATGGTCAGGTCGCGCTGATCGAGCGCACGATCGATTTTCGCCACGTTGCACTGCGCTGGCGGGATGGCCCTGCCGGTGGTGAGGAGATCACCTGGAGCCAGGGGGATCTCGTGCGCAGCCTCACACTGCTGGAACAGCGGATTGTGGCGGTCCGGCTGCGAGGCCATTGGGCTGAGTTCAACCGCGTCGAGGGGCTTTTCATTAAGGGTGAGCCGCTTCCCCACTGGATGGTGGTGCTGTTTCGCCGGAGCGGCCGGTTCCAGCTTGAGCAGGAGCTGCCCCGCAGACCCGCCGATCCAATCTGCCGCTGCGCTCACGTCAGCTGTGGCCGCCTGGCGGAGTTGATCAGCCAGGAGTCAGGGCCTTCCATCACCAGCCTGGCCCGCCAGACGAAGGCGACCACCGTGTGCGGTGGTTGCATTCCCACGATCGAGAGCTGGCTGGCGGTGGGTGGCCCGATGCCTCCCGGGGCGGACGCCTCGACCTCGCCACTGAACCCGCCACTCGGCCCGCCATTGCAGGCGCCGTCCATACAGCCGGTGGTGGCCTCCAGCCCCAGGCTGCTGCCAATCCACGATCGCCCCGCAGAGGCCAGAGCTTTTCTGCAGCAGTGCTATGGGGAACAGCATCTAGGCGATGTGCTCAGCCCACGCCTCAGCGAGGTGGAGGAACATCTGCAACGTGATGGGGATTATCACCACAGCTATGACGAGCTTGCCTACGGTGCCCGGCTGGCCTGGCGCAACAGCACCCGCTGCCTGGGCCGACACCTCTGGGAAGAGCTTGATGTGCGCGACCGCCGCAACCTTGAAAGCGAGGAACAGATGTTCGCCGCCATTGTTGAACACATTGAGGCGGCCACCAACGGCGGTCAGTTGCTTTCCACGATCACCGTGTTCAAGCCGGATGGGCGTCGCATCTGGAATCCCCAGTTCTGTCGGTATGCCGGATACCGACAGCCCGATGGTTCGGTGCTCGGCGACCCGATGCAATTGGAACTCACCGAGGCCCTGCTGGCCATGGGCTGGAATCCTGGCGTGTGGACCCGCTTCGATCTGTTGCCAATCGTGATTCAGCTTCCGGGCCGGCAGCCGCGCTATTTCGAACTGCCACCGGATCTCATCCTGGAAGTGTCCATCAGCCATCCACGCTACAGCTGGTTCTCTGATCTCGATCTGCGCTGGTATGCCCTGCCTGCGGTGAGCAATCTGGCCTTCGATTGCGGTGGCATCCAGTACACCGCTGCACCCTTTAACGGCTTCTACATGGGCACTGAGATCGGCGCCAGTAACCTTGCCGATATCGATCGTTACAACCAGCTTCCGTTGATCGCAGCAAAACTCGGTCTTGATATCAGCTCCGAGCGCACACTCTGGCGAGACCGATCCGTGGTGGAACTCAATGTGGCGGTGCTCCACTCCTTCGAGCAAGCAGGGGTGCGAATGGCGGATCACCACACCCTCACGCGATCGTTCATGGACTTTGCCGCCAGCGAGCACCAGTGCGGTAGACGCGTGGAGGTGGAGCCTCGCTATGTGGTTCCGCCGATCTCCGCATCACTCACTCCCACCTATCACGCCGACTTCGATGGTTCCCAGATCCTCAAGCCGAACTTCTTCCTCCAGCCCGATCCCTGGCGTAACTGTGGGGGGAATACCACTTACGGCATTGAACCAGAGCCATCACCCGTCTGCCCATTTCACCGTGGCAGCTGAATCACTCGCACACTTCAGGCTGATTTGACTGTTGGCAGCTTCAGTGGCCGGAATTGCGCATTGGATCCGGAAGTGATGCGCTGCTTAAAGACCAGTGCGATCTTCGCGAAGATAGCTGTCTACAGACAGTCTTGACTGGACTGCACCACCCCTTGGCCCCTCGATGTGAGGAGGATGGCATTGATTGGACAGATTGATCCCCTGTCACCATTGACCCAGATCACCACCGACTCCACCCCCAGCCATTCCAGAGGAGTGGCTAGCCAGGAGCAGCGATCACCACTGTGGGCTACACCCAACCCGCCCGGCCTGGCGCGTCTCCCTCCAAACCCTGATCGCCTCATCCCTGCTGATCTCTTTGCGGCGTTTCAGGAGCGGGATGGATGAGCCTGGCAATAGTTCACGAGATACCAGCTCGTTTCTCCCGCACACGAGGGATTGCCATCGACAATTGGTCCACCCCCTCAGCTGATTTGCTCCGGGACCAGTAACAGCAACGCATCTCAGCACTTTGTCTGCACTTTGGGGTCGTAGGGGGTCGTGGGTTCAAAGCCCGCCGCTCCGATCGGTCCACCTCCGTTCTGCCACTGAACCAGCCTTCGGGCTCACCAGCGGCAGCAACGTTCTCTGTTCAGCCGGCCCTGAGGCCGGCTTTTTTTGGCAAGGCGGCCAGTGGTGGCTCCCTAGGCGGCGGACTGGCGGCTGGCGTCGAGCAAGGTGGCCTGCAGCTCCTGGCGGGCGGCAGCGCCGTGGAGCGTGTCGGCCAGCTCGCGCCAATTTCGCCACTGCTGCGCCTGCTCCTTGGCGATCTCCGCCTCCAGCCCGGGCAGGCTGATTTCCGGCTGGCCTGGCCGCTGCGGATCGAACAGCCCCTCGCTGAGCACCTGCAGGTCGTGCAGTTCGCCCAGGTGATCCTGGGCCTGACGCAGCAGGGCGATCCAGCGGCTCAGAGACGGCCCCACCAGCTCTTCGAGAGGCTCGAGGGTGTAGCGCAGGGCCTTGAGGCGCTTGCGCAGCTCGTGCAGGGCCGGCTCGTGCGGATCGGTGGCGAACCAGCCGCCATGCAGAAACAAGCTGGCGGAGGCCGCTGCCTGCCATTCGAGCAGCCAGCTGCGCAGCGGCTGCTCCCCCAGCGGGGTGAAGCGCGGCTGGGCCTGCCAATGGTGCAGGCGTGCCAGCAGCTTCAGGTAGGGGCCACTGCGCAGCGCCTCCTCCAGTCCCTCGAAGGCCTGCCGGCGCTCCCGCTTCAACCGCTTCAGCACCGGCCGCAGGGCTTTCTGCTCCGCCGCCGGCAAAAGGGGCATCAAGCTGCCGTGCAGCCGCTGCTGCAGCACGTCGAGGTCGCGGGTGAGGCCGGTATGGCGCGCCACCTTGGCAATGCGCCGATCGCTGATCGTGTCGGGCAGCACCAGCGCCGGGGCGAACTGCTGCAGCACCGTGCGCAGGCGCCGGAGGCTCACCCGCAGCTGATGCAGGGGTTCGGGATCGTGGTCGGCGAGCACGTCCGGTTGCAGCTTGCCCAGCCGGCGGGTCTGGCGCTGGATCAGCAGGGCGGCATGGGCGCCACTGCTGCTTAGCGGCTGCACTTCGACAGCAGCACCGTCTGCGTCGGCGGTGTTGTCACGTTCATCCGGCGAGCTGCCGGACTCGTCGTCGGTCGTGGGTCTGTCCGTCCTGTTGGTCTTCATGGTGTTGATCTCGGCATCCATCACGCTCTTCATCACGGTGGTCCTCACGCTGTTCATCACGGGGCGGGAGCTTGCTTGTCAACGCCGTTCAACGCCGGCCGGTTGTCCAGTCCTGGAACCAGCCGCGGCGCCACAGCCAGTAGCTCTGCAAGGCAGCCACCAGCAGCATGAACATCACAACTGCAGCGTAGCCAAAACGCCACTGGAGTTCCGGCATGTTGACAAAGTTCATGCCGTAGATCCCAGCGATGAAGGTGAGCGGAGCAAAGATGGTGGAAACGATGGTGAGTGTTTTCATTACCTGGTTCATGCGGTTGCTGATACTGGCCATGTAGGCCTCAGTCACGGAGTCGCATTGGCGCCGCACTAACTCACACGCTTCAAAGATCAGCCCCACCCGTTGTTCCATGTCCTGGAAGCCATGCAGGGCATCGGGTCCGAGCAGGCGCTGGTTCTGACGCAGCAGCACCATGATCTGGTGGCGCAGGGGCCACACCTGACCCCGGATGTCACGCAGGGTGTTCCGGGCTGTGTAGGCACGGTTGAGCAGTGTGGGTTTGGGCCGCATCAACGCCGCTTCCTCCAATTGCTCCAGCAACTCCGACAGTTGCTCCAACACCGGAAACAAGGCATCCAGCAGCTCGTCGATCAGGAAGTGGAGGATGTCGTCGAGATCTTCCTTGGCTGGAGCGGGATCCAGGCACGACAGCCAGTGCGTGAGTTCTGGGAAGGAGCTGGGCTTGGGCACCTCCTCGATGCTGATCAGCAGCGTTGGCAGCAGCAGCAGCCCCACCTGCTCGCCGATCAGGCGGTCGGGAGTGTCAGCGAAGCTGAGGCGGTGCAGTACGGCCAGCACCATGTCGCCGGAGGAGTCGACTCGTGGTCGTTGGGGCAGGTCCAGCAGTGGCGTCTGAAAGTGCTCCGGCACACCGAGCCGCTCGAGCACCGCGCGGATCAGGGCCTGGTTGCCCATGCCCTGCACTCGCACCCACAGGGGCAGGCCGCGCTCCAGCAGCACGTTCAGCTCATCGAACTGCAGCCCGTCCCGTTCTTCCAGGCCCGAGGGGTGAAAACACAGCACCGACAGGCGCGTCGGCGCCCTGCCGCCATGGATGAACAACTGGCTGGGAAGCTGACCAGGCCGTTCGCCCAGGCGTCTGGAACGCAGCCGGCCTGGATCGAGTCGGGTCATTCCTACGTTCTAGCGGTCGTGGTGCCGCCGAGGTAAGGGGCCGGTGGCTGCAGCCATTGCTCCAGCCCCACCCCCGTGGCGAGCACGGCGGCCTGAATCAGCAGACACCAGCCGACCTGTGCGCGGCGTTCCCAGAGCAAACCGATCATCGGAGCAGCGCAAGGGTTGGCATTTCAGCGGTGATGGTGGCTGGCAGCTGCCGTCTGGGCCACGTCCCGGGGCATGGGGCAACACGCTGGGCGCCAGCAATCAGGTACCAGCTGCCCCTGACTCAGCGGGCCACCGGTTTGCGCAACTGGCTGAAGCTGCGCGCCAGGGCCTGGCTGATGGTGAGGCCCACAGGCAGATCTCCACCGAAGGAGGTGCCGAGCACATGGCGATAGAACTTGGTTTCCACCAGCCTGTACGTGTCATCTTCAAGCGGAATGAAGCGAGCCTGCTTGACGAACTGGGGCCCCCGTTGGAGGTAGAAGGTGACGAAACGACGCACATCATCCTGCCCGCGCACCATGCTGTCGTTGATGTAGATGAACAACGGCCTGGAGAGAGGGGTGTAGAGTTCATCCTGCACATTCTGTACTGATGGGCTGATCAGGCCCTTACGGCCGTTCACGGCCAGTGCTCTAAGTTTGTTGGTATTGGAGGCGTACCAGCCGAAGCCCACGTAGCCGAGGGCTTGGGAATCCTTGGCGATGCAGTTCACCACCACCGCGTCGTCTTCGCTGCTGGTGTAATCGCGGCGGGAATCGCTGGCGTTACCGTTGATCGCCTTGTTGAAGTAGTCGAAGGTGCCCGAATCCTTGCCAGGGCCGCACAGGCGGATCGGGGATGCCGGCCAGGCGGCATTCACCTGATTCCAGCGCATGATCTTGCCTTCAGCACTGCGTCGCCACAGGCGGGATAACTCAGCGGTGCTGATCCCTTTCGCCCAGGTGTTGCGGGGGTTCACCGCCACGGTGAGCGCATCGAAGGCGATCGGCAATTCCAAGAACTTGATCCCGCGTGCAGCGCAGGCCTTGAGTTCCTCGGTACTGATCGGCCGTGAAGCGTTGCTCATCTGCACCTTGCCGGCACAGAAATCCCGGAAGCCTGCGCTGGTGCCTGTCTCCAGCAGCTGAAAGCGCACATTCGCGCCTGGCTTTGTGGCACGGAAGGCGCTGATCGCTGCAGCTGTGATCGGAAAGACGGTGCTGGAGCCACTGACCCGAATCAACCCACCCTTGGCCGGAGCTGATTGGGCGGAGGCTTCGGCGAGAGGAAGGGCCACTGACCCTCCAACCAATGTGCCGAGCAGGCAGAGCGCCATGCCGAGACGCACGCGGGTTAGGCCGCTGGTCCCGGAACGCTGCGCTGGGCGGCAACGGAGGTTGGATCGGCCGGGCATGGAGGATGGAACCGTGCGCCTCACTCTGCGCAGAGCGGCACCGGGCGAGGATTAAGCCCCGGTTAGGGCTTGGTCATCATCCGCCGCAGTTCTGCCAGGGCCCTGCCGATCCTGTGCTGACACCCTGCTCCTGGCCCCGCTCAGTTCAGGCGGGTGCGGGCCCGGTAGCCCCCCAGCCAGCGGTTCACACGCGGGCGCAGCGAAGGAGGAACTTCATGCAGCAGCTGGTCGAGCTCCAGGGCGCCGAGGCGCCGCAGGTCGCGCACATCCACATGCCAGAGCGCTTCGGCCTCGCGCACCAGCCGGGCCCAGGTGCGGGCCCGTTGCCAGCGGCGCAGTTGCCACCGTTTCGGCACCGGCGGGCCGGCGCCCTCAAGCAACCGGGGAATGGACATCCGATCACAGTGCTCTTTCACCAGCTTGTGTGGGCGTTGGCCTGATTGGGCGAACACAACAGGAGACTTCCGCTTTGCCACGCACACTGCTCGCCGATTGACTGGCCGCTCAGGCGGCGGTGCTGTTGATCGGGTGGGCGATCGGGCTGCCGCTGCTGCTGCCAGCGAGGGGTTCCACGGGTGCCACGGGAAAGCCCAGACCCGCTGCTTCCCGCTCGCTCAGGCGCCGGGTCCAGGCTTTGGGGATGGGGTCGTTCCAGCGGAAGCCGGCCTGCCGGGCGCGGTGGCGCTGCTCGTAGGGCAGCTGGGCCCGGTACAGACGCCGTGGCTCCAGGCCTGCCAGCAGCAGCTCCTCCAGGTCGTCGCAGCGGGAAAACACCTGGGCCAGGTAGATGCAGTCGGTGAGGGCCCGGTGCGCGGCCCACACCGGCACCCCGTAGGCCAGCGCCAGATCCCGCACCGACGGCGTCGCCCGCAGCTGCCGCTCCGACGGCCAGCGCAGATCCTCCATGCTGCACAGCCAGGGTTTCGCCAGTGCGGGCAACACGCCCCGCCCGAACCACTGGCGGTCGAAGCTGGCGTTGTGGGCCACGATCACATCGGCGGCCTCCACCAACGCGCGGAAGTACGCGAGCGCGTTGTCCCACGGTTGGCTCAGCCGGGTGACGGCAGCGGGGATCCCGTTGATCGGCGCAGCCGGATTGCTTTCGCAGGGAAGCAGGAAGGAGAGCTGGCTGAGAACGGCGCGGGTGGGGACATGGAAAAGGATGGCCCCGACCTCGATGCAGTGGTCCTGCTGCGGGTCCAGCCCGGTGGTTTCGGTGTCGAGGATCAGCAGCTGGGTGGGGCAGCCTGCCGCAGCACCGGCCGGCCGCTCCGCTGCCGCCAGGGGATCCGTGGTGGCGGCCAGGGGCGGCAGGCTGAGGCGTGGCTTGGCCGTGCTCGTGGGCTCCGCTGCAGGCGGTTCTGCAGCTGCAGGCCTGGAGGCGGAAGCGGGTGCAGCCACCGGCGCCGGCCTGGCGGGAGCCCTGGGTGCGGCCCCTGCTGCCGGGGCGGCTGCAACGAGATCCAGCAGGCTCACCTGTTCCCAGCAGCCGGAGGACTGCGTTTCAGCGGCCGGGTCGTGGCTCGACCCCATCGGCGCTGATTCCATCGGCGGTTCTGCCATCGGGAGGGACGCTGCGCGGCGGGTGCCATCGATCGATGGCCTGCGGCGGATGACCCTGGCCATGCCCAGGTTGCTGCCATGTTCCCAGCCCGCAGCCGTCCCGCGCCAGTGGGCCGCGTTCCTAGGGTCGGGCCAGTTGCAATGGCGTGCGTGGCCCGTGCCCTTCAGGTGGGTGATCCGATCCCTTTGATCGCCCTGACCGACCAGGACGGGGTGGAGCGCCGCAGCGACCAGCTCGGCGGCCGGCCGCTGGTGCTGTTCTTCTATCCCAAGGACGACACCCCGGGTTGCACCGCCGAAGCCTGCGCCTTCCGCGACAGCGAGGCCGAACTGGTCGCCCTTGGCGCCGTGGTCTGGGGCGTCAGCGGTGATGACGCCGGCAGCCACAGCCGCTTTGCCGCCCGCCACCGGCTCACCTATCCCCTGCTGGTGGATCAGGGCAATGCCCTGCGCCAGGCCTTCGGTGTGCCCGGCGCCCTGCTCAACCTGCTGCCGGGCCGTGTCACCTACGTGATCGATGGTGATGGCGTGGTGCGGCACATGTTCAACAACCTGCTCGATGGGGCCGCCCATGCCCGTGAGGCCCTCACGGCGCTGCGGCGGCTGACGGTGGCCTGAGTGGACGCGCCCGTGCAGCCTCACCGGGCCGACCCATGAGCCGCTGGCAGCAGCAGGGCCCGCTCTGGAGCCTCGCCCCGCCCACCGCTGAAGCCTTTCCCGGTGGCGCGCAGGTTCCGCCCATCGGCGTGGTGGAGTTCATCGGCGGCACGGTGCTGGCGGCCAGCCCCCAGCTCAGCTACCGCCGCCTGCTGGAGGCGCTGGCGCTGCGGGGGCTGCTGGTGCACGCCTGGAGCTACGTGCCCGGCTTCGATCACCAGGCGCAGGCCACCGAGGCCTGGCGCTGCTTCCGGGCGGCCCGCAGCACGGCCACTGCTCGTCCCAATCCTGGTGTCGCTGCCTCCGCTACGGCCCCGTTTCCGGTGCTGCGGCTCGGCCACAGCCTGGGCTGCAAGCTGCACCTGCTGGCGCCCGATGGCGGCCGCGGTTGCCGTGGTCTGGCGGCGATGAGCTTCAACAACTTCTCCGCCGATCGCTCCATTCCCCTGCTTGCCGACCTCGCCCCCCGCCTGGGCCTGCGCACCGAATTCAGCCCTTCACCGGAGGAAACCCTGCGGCTGGTGGGCCTGCATTACCGCCAGCCGCGCAACCTGCTGATCCGCTTCGGCACCGATGCACTCGACCAGAGCCGGCGGTTGATCGGCGTGCTGCAGCAGCGGCCTGATGACGCCTCCACCCTGCTGGAGCGGCCTGGCGATCACCTCACACCCGCCAGTGCCGGCCTGCGTCAGAACCTGCTGGGAGCCTGGGCCGATGACCCGGCCCGGCAGCGGCAGATCGATCGGCTGGCCGATCAGCTCACCGACTGGTGGCTGGGCCCGACCAGCCAGGACTCCCGCAGCTGATCGAGAGGCTGCTCCACCCAGGCCCAGAAGTCCCAGCTCGGAGCAAAGAGATCGAGGGGCATGGCTTCCCCCTGCGCCCAGGCGTGCCAGAACGCCTCAGGATCCAGCGCCCCGTGCGCCGATCGGGCCACGTCGTTGAGCTGGGTGTCGAGATGCCAGGAGAAGATCGCCGGCAGCACGTGCCCGGAGATCGGGTGCCGCGGATGCATCGCGGCGGTGAAGGTGGACACCAGGATTTCGCCGTGGGGCGTGGTGTCGTAGCCGGTGAGCACGTGGCAGGTGTCGTGGGGGGTGGTGAAGCGTTCGTTGAGAGCCCCCGGCTCCCCCGGCATGGCGTAGCCGTTGCGCTGGAAGTGGTCGTGGAAGGCACGCCCGAGCCGGTCGTGCGGGAGTGCGGCCAGTGCCCGGTACCGCGCCGCCAGGGCCGGATCCGCCCCTTCCCCCTGGTACGGCTGCAGCCAGGCGGCGATGTCGGCCTCCGGGCTCCAGGGGGAGCCGGTCAGGGAGCTGAGGTTGTTGCGGGCCATCAGAGCCAGCGCCTCCTGCAGGTGCCCCTGGGCGGCAGCGGCAATCTCCTCCATTGAGGCGGTGTGGATGCCGAGAGCCGCCGCGTAGGCGAGCACGCGCTCGATGCGCCCCGGATCCAGCCGGTCGCCGAGGAAGACCATCACCGTGAGGAAGCGGATCGCCTCCAGGCGCAGGTCCGCCGGCTGCAGGGCTGCGGCCAGCAGCTCCGGGCTGGTGGGAGGAAGCGGGCGTGGCAGTCCTTCAGCCCTGAGCCGGAAGATCCAGTGGCCGGCCGCCGCCACCGCGGTCGCCGCGGCCGGCGGCAGTTCTCCGCCGCAGCCGCCCACATCCGCCATGGCGGCGAGGATGGCCAGGGATTCCTCCCGGTTGCTGGGGATCCGCATGTCGGGGTTCCGGTGTGGCCCTCAGACTCGCAGCGCATCCAGCACGGAGCGGTCTTCCAGGGTGCTGGTGTCGCCGCTCACTTCTTCGCCGGCCGCCAGGGCGCGCAGGATGCGGCGCATGATCTTGCCGCTGCGGGTCTTGGGCAGGGCATCGGTGAAGCGGATTTCGTCGGGACGGGCGATCGGGCCGATCTCGGCGCCCACGTGGCGCTTCAGCGCGGCGATCAGGGCCTCGTCGCCGCTGGTGCCCGCATCCAGGGTCACGAAGGCCACGATTCCTTCGCCCTTGAGGTCGTCGGGCCGGCCCACCACGGCGGCTTCGGCCACGGCCGGATGGCTCACCAGGGCGGATTCGATCTCCATCGTGCCCAGCCGGTGCCCAGACACGTTGATCACGTCATCGACGCGGCCCATCACCCAGAAATAACCATCGGCATCACGTCGGGCGCCATCCCCGGCGAAGTAGACCCAGCTGCCGTCCGCCGGCCGGATCGCTTCCCAATAGGTTTTGCGGAAGCGTTCCGGATCGCCGTGGATGGTGCGCAGCATCCCTGGCCAGGGGCGCCGCACGGCCAGGTAGCCCCCCTCATCCACATCAGCACTGTTGCCGTCCATGTCCACCACATCGGCCACGATGCCGGGCATGGGCAGGGTGGCGGAGCCTGGTTTGGTGGGTGTGGCACCCGGCAGGGGGCTGATCATCACCCCGCCGGTCTCAGTCTGCCACCAGGTGTCCACCACCGGGCAGCGGCCATGGCCGATCACCTCCCGGTACCACATCCAGGCTTCCGGGTTGATCGGTTCGCCCACGGTGCCGAGGATGCGCAGGGAGCTCATGTCGTACTGGTCGGGCACCTCACGGCCGTTCTTCATGAAGGCCCGGATCGCAGTGGGCGCCGTGTAGAAGATCGTGACGCGGTGCTTCTGGATCACTTCCCAGAAGGCGCCGGGCTTGCTGGGCCGTGGTGCTCCTTCGTACATCACCGTGGTGGCACCGGCCGAGAGCGGTCCGTACACGATGTAGCTGTGGCCCGTGATCCAGCCCACGTCGGCGGTGCACCAGTGGATGTCGTCCTCGCGGATGTCGAACATCCACTGGAAGGTGATCTGGGCCCAGAGGTTGTAACCGGCGGTGGTGTGCACGATGCCTTTCGGCTTGCCGGTGGAGCCTGAGGTGTAGAGCACGAACAGGCGGTCTTCGCTGGCCATCGGCTCGGCGATGTGCTCGGCGCTGGCCGGCTCCACCCGGTCGTGCCACCAGTGGTCGCGCCCCTCGGTCATGGCGGTGGGGGTGCCCGTGCGCTTCACCACCAGCACGTGCTCCACGCTGGGGCAGCCTTCGGCGAGGGCCTGGTCGACCGCCGGCTTGAGCGCCACCGGCTTGTCCTTGCGGAAGCCGCCATCGGCGGTGATCACCGCCTTGGCCTGGCCATCGATCAGGCGGTCACGCAGCGCTTCGGCCGAGAAGCCGCCGAACACCACTGAATGGGGAGCGCCGATGCGGGCGCAGGCCAGCATGGCGATGGCCGCTTCCGGCACCATCGGCATGTAGAGCGCCACCAGATCGCCCTTGCCGATGCCGAGAGCCAGCAGGGCATTGGCGGCCTTGCACACCTCGGTGTGCAGTTCGGCGTAGGTGAACCGCCGCTCATCGCCGGGTTCCCCCTCCCAGATCAGTGCCGTCTTGTGGGCGCGGGGCCCATCCAGATGGCGATCGAGGCAGTTGTAGGCCACGTTCGTGGTGCCCCCTTCGAACCAGCGGGCGAAGGGCGGGTCGCTCCAGTCGAGAACGCTCTCGAAGGGCTGGAACCAGTGCAGGGCTCCCCGCGCCTGCTCGGTCCAGAAGGCGTCCGGGTCGGTGTCCGCTGCCTCTGCCAGTTGCCGGTAGGTCGCGAGGCTGCCGACCCGGGCGCTGGCAGCGAGGGCGGCGGGGGGCTCGAACACCCGGCCTTCCTGCAGCACGGATTCGATCGTGACCTCGCTCATCGCCATCGGGACCAGGGCCCCCCATTCAAGCGGCCGCTGGTGGCGTTGCCGTTCTGGCGTCGCACGGGCTGGATTTCAGCAACACGCGGCTGCTGTTCGCCGAACTCTCTATTCGTTGCGCTGGTCGTTGCGCTGGCTTGACTGAAGCTCCACGTTGACTTCAACAAATTCTCGCGTTGAGCATCGACGTGGCTTCCCCTTGCGTCCTCACCAGTTAGGGGAGCTCTGGGCAACATCGAACAGTAAAAAGGAGCGGTGGCGAAGTGTGCAAATGGAACGGTTTCGTGCGTGGCACGTCGTGAATCTGGCAATGTCCGCTGATTGTTGAATGATCTTGGCTTCAACTTGTCACCAGCAGGATCCGATAAGGACCGGCGCTTGCCGGGGCGCATGGTGAACCAAAACTTGCTGGCCTTGTCCTCCATCTCTTCTCGTTGCTCATTTCCTTGGTAGCCAGCGTCCGCATACGCCACCTCCTCTTCACCAGGCTGCAGATCTGCTACTGGGTGAGGTCGTCCACATTGGCGGTTACGTCCAACTGGCGGCTACGTCCACATTGGCAGCTAGTGATGCGCGCCGGCTGTTGCAGCGCAGCGCAGAAAGGGCAAGCTGGAATGCTGGAACGTGTTGATCACGCTCCAGGTGGCAATGCTCAGGAAAGATCATCTGTTGTCAGGAAAGATCATTTTTTGTCAGGCCAGATCGTCTGTTCGCCTTGCTGCTGAACCCCAGGAAGCGCCTCTGGAGGATTCGATATCCATCACCCAGGTGATTCCTCTGCGGCGGCGCTTCCCCAGCGCCGTGCCGCTGCTTTCCACCTGAGCAGGCCCTGATGCCCCGCCAGCCTGGGCGACTGGTCTTGGTAGCTGGGAAGATGGCGCCATGACCCGTCCCGCGGCCTGCCTGTTCGATCTCGACGGTCTCCTGCTGGACACCGAACCGCTGCATGCCCAGGCCTGGCAGGCTGCCGCCGCCCACTTCGGCCGCAGGCTCCGGCCGGAGGAAGTGCTGGCCCTGCGTGGTCGCCGGCGCCTCGATTGCGCCGATCAGGTGCGCCAGTGGATCCATCAGAGCGGTGGGCCTTCCCTGAGTACCGCTGAGCTGCTGGAGGTGCGCCAGCCGATCGCTGAGGCCCTGTTGCCGCAGGCCGCAGCCATGCCGGGTGCCCAGGCGCTGGTGGAGCGTTGCCATGCCCTGGGCATACCCATGGCCCTGGCCACCAGCAGCTCCCGTGAGGCGGTGACCCTCAAGAGTCAGCCCCATGCCTGGCTGCAGCTGATCGAGCGGCGGGTGCATGGCGATGACCCGGAGCTCCTGGCTGGCAAGCCGGCCCCCGATGTCTTTCTGCTGGCCGCCCGCCGCCTCGGTGTCGATCCCAGTGACTGCTGGGCCTTTGAGGATTCGATCGCCGGTGCTTGCTCGGCCCAGGCGGCAGGCTGCCAGGTGCATGTGCTGTTGCCCGACGATGGGGTCTGCGCCCAGTACCCGCCCGAGGTGATCTGTCTGCAGTCGTTGGCGGAGCTGCGGCTCTGAGCCTGTGGAAACCCGGAGGTGCGGGGACGGTTGAGCGGTGGTGCAAAGGTTGAGCGGTGGTGCAGGTGATGTTGGCGATGCCCGTGGCGCGGCCCCGGGACGGCTCCACGCTCAGGCCGGCGGGGCCGGTGGCCTTTTCTTGTCTGTCTCGATCCGCTCCACCAGCTTGAGCATCCAGGAGCCGGCCCGGCCTGTTTCGCCCAGTCGCTGCTTGAGCTCCAGCAGGGCGGCCGCCCGCTTCTCCTCCCGTTCGCCCTCGGACGGAATCGCATCGCGGTACGGAATCTGGGTGCGCTGCTGCAGCCACTGGCCAAGGGCGCGTGGATCGGCGGAATCCCTGATCGCACTTTCAAGCGTGAGGGGTTTGCCCTCGGAGCGCAGCCCCTGCAGCTTGTACCAGCGGTCCCCGTCGCTGTCGGTGCTCTCCACCAACTCCAGGGCGTCCAGCTGGGCCACCTCACGCACGGAGCGGCCGAAGCGGCGCTGCACCACCAGCTGGTGGCGCTCCAGGCGCAGCTCTCGCCGGCCCAGCAGCAGCCAGACCGTTCCCCAGCCGCAGCCCAGTGCCGGCAGGGCCAGGAAGGCCACCACTGGCCACAGGGATGGGTCGGCCAGGGCTGACCGGCCCAGCAGGCCCAGCAGCGCCAGCAGCAGCAAGGTGATCACGGCCGTGACGGCCGTCTGACGCCGCCGGATGCGGAGCGTGGGCACCAGCAACGGGGCGTCGCAGAACGCGGCCTCCAGCTCCTGCCATTGACGCGGCAGCTGGACCGTCAGCGGCTGGGGCAAATCAGTGGCCACCGGATCCGCCGGCGCTGCTGGATCGAGAGCGAAGGCTGCGTTCAATGCGGCGGCAGCCTGCTCTCGTTCGCCAGCGGTGCCCAGCCGCGTGAGTTCGATGACCCGGTTCTCGAGTTCTGCCACCAGCGCACTGGGCTGCTGGTGGCGGCTGCGCACCGCGCAGCGGCGGATCTGGCCCACCCCGATGCGCTGCCGGCGCACGAACGGGCCCAGCCGCGTGTGCAGCGTCAGCACATCGTCGGTGACAACCAGCCGCTCATCGGCCCAGAAACAACGCAGCCATTCGCGTATCGCCATCACCCCGCCCAGGGTCCAGAGGCTCACCCACAGCAGCAGGAAGGCGGTCACCGCTGCGGCCTTCCCCACGCTCATGTCCATCGGGCCGGCCCCGGTCCACTCCCGCAGCAGACGGCTGAGCGTGAACAGCGCGAACACTTCCCCGGCCGCCCAGCCGCCCAGCCAGAGGGTGAGGAAGCCCCCCACCGCGAAGCGCGCGGGGCCGCGGGGGCGGAAGTGAAAGGTGAGCGTGGCGGGCATGGCCGTGGGTCGCGCGTGGATTCGCCGGCGTGCGGTCTGGCCGGTCGGGTTCAGAACTGGAAGCTGGTGGTGATCAGGGCGCCGAACTGGCGGAACTGCTCTCCTGCGGGGGTGTCAGCGCCGAGCGGCCGGCTGAGCAGAAACAGTGCCGGGGTCACGGCAATCCTGTCGCTGACCTGCAGCCTGTACCACCATTCGGCCACCAGATTGCTGTCCTGGCCGTCGCCGCCGCCGACCAGCCGCGTGGCCACGATCGGTTGCCCCACGGCCATGCCGAGCACATTTCCCTTGCCCAGCACGTCGCTCCATTGGAGGCCCACCGCCCACGACTGGCTGGTGGCCACGAGGCCGTTGCTGCCCCCAGTGCCACTGTTGCTCAGCCCACTGCTGAGGCCGCGGCTGGAATAGGTGGTGCTGTTGAGGCCCCAGCCGGCGCTGATCGAGGGCCACCAGCCCGCCCGTGACGGCTGCCAGTAGCCGCTCAGGCCGAAGGCCTCCGTGGTGCCCGGGACGCTGAGGCTGGCGGTGGTGAAGGGGCTGGCGGCACCGATCAGGCCGTTGGTGTTCTGCAGGCGGGTGTACACCGCCGCCACGGCCCAGGCCTTGTGCCCGTAACCCACCTGAACGGTGCCGGTGGCGCCGGCGTTGGCGGTGCCGAACCCCCCCTGGCCCGCATTGCCGGCATTGCCACTCGCGGCCACGTAGTTGGCGCTGATGCTGAAGCCCCGGCGGGCCCACCACAGGCCCACGCCTGCCCCCAGGTTCTCGCTGTAGGCGGCTGGAGTCCCGGCCAGGGTGAACAGGTCGAGCACGGCTGACGCCGGGTAGACGCTGGGCCAGAGGGCGAGCATGTCGTCCTGCTCGACGCGGCCGCCGATGGTGGCGGTGAAGCCCGCCCCCAGGGGGAACTGATAGAATGCGCGATCGATCGCCAGCGCGTTGCCGCAATTACTGACGTTGAAGCCGCAGTTCTCCTGAAACGCGGCGGCGAGGGTGGAGAGGTTGCTGGGCCCGGCGCCACCGAAGCTGCTGGAGGCGAGGTTGCCCGCCCGCAGCGTGGTGCGCAGCAGGTCCTTGCCGTTGAAGCTGGTGTCGGCGATGAGCTGCAGGTCGTAGCTGAAGCTGGCGGCACCGAAGGCCTGCCGGTTCTGCTGTACCAGCCCTGCGGCGGAGCCACTGAAGGCGTTGGTGCCCAGCACGAAGCTGGCCTGGCCGCTGAGGGTGGTGGTGGTGGAGAACGCGGCGGCTTCCAGCGCCCGCAACCGGGCCTGCTCGTTGCCGAGCTGCCCCTGTAACACGGCCAGTTCGGCGGCGAGCTCGTGCTGCAGTTGCTGCAGGTCGCCTGTCGCCGGCGCCAGTTGCTGAAGGCAGGCCTGCAGCATGGCGGCCGCGTTCCAGCGGCTCAGGGCCCGCTGACCCCCGGCTGTTGTCGGCAGTCTGTTAGTGCGGCACCCCTGCGATGCCATCAGGTCCGTCAGGGCCGCCTCGGTCCGGGCGATGGTTTCGGACGGGGCGGCCACAGGTGCCGCCTCCACAGGAGCTGCGGTCGCCGGCGCCCCTGCTGCCGAAGCCACAGCAAGCGACCACGGAACGAGGCTCAGCAGGCCAAGCGGGACGGGGCGCGGCACCGGAGGCAGCACTGTGACGCCCATCATCGGCGGTTGTTCAGGTCAACGCTTCCCTTTGTTCAGCGCCTGCCGGTGTTGGCAGCCTGCCGGCGGCGGGATCCCGGTTTCCTGCTTCGCACTCCCGCCACAGGCTCCCCCTAGGGTGCGCACTCCCTACGCCCCACCACCATGCAAGGCTCGATGCGACCGGCCGGTGATGGCCCGGGCGCCATGTTTCAGCTGCTGATCGCCGGGGCCGTGGCGCTGCTGATCCTCTTCACCCAGACGATCTTCATCGTGCCGGCCGGCAACGTCGCCGTGGTCACCACGCTCGGCAAGGTGACCGGCAACCAGCGCGACCCAGGCCCCAACCTCAAGATCCCCTTGATTCAGGCCACCTCGTTCTTTGATGTGCGCACCCAGGTGCGGCCGGAGCAGTTCTCCACCCTCACCAAGGATCTGCAGGTGATCGAGGCCACCGCCACGGTGAAGTACGCGATCAAGCCCAGCGAGGCGGCCCGCGTGTTCGAAACGATCGCCACCGATAACTCCCAGATCTATCCGCGGGTGATCCAGCCCTCGTTGCTCAAGGCGCTCAAATCGGTGTTTTCCCAGTACGAGCTGGTGACGATCGCCACCGAATGGAACGACATCTCCGCCCTGGTGCAGGAGAAGGTGGCGGAAGAACTCAGCAAGTTCAACTACGTGATCGTGCAGGGCCTCGACCTCACCGGTCTGCAGATCGCCGAGGAATACCGCGCCGCCATCGAGCAGAAACAGATCGCCGAGCAGCGGCTGCTGCGCGCCCAGACCGAAGTGAAGATCGCCGATCAGGAGGCCAAGCGCTACCAGATCCTCAACTCCAGCCTCGATGACCAGGTGCTCTACAAGCTGTTCCTCGACAAATGGGACGGTCAGACCTCGGTGGTGCCCGCCCTGCCCGGCACCGCTCCAGGCGGTGGCACACCGGTGATCGTCAGGGGGCGCTGAAGCCTTCTGAGCCCCCGGTCAGCGCACACTCAGCCGTCTGCGCCCCGCGCTAGCCCTCACTCAGCTGACGGCGTCGCTGTGACAGGGCGGCGTGAGACCGGGGAGCTGGAATTCCAGAAACCAGAGAAATTCCCGCGACCGCCAGCCCAGATCGAAGGGAGCGGTGGGCTGCCAGTCGTGCCGCTCCAGCCCGAACGCCTCCTGCAGGTAGGCGGGCACCAGCGCTTCAACCTCGTCCTGGCCTTCAGCTTCCTCCTCCTCGAACAGGCGGTCGAGATACAGCGCGGCGAAGATCCCCTGCTCCTCGTCGACCACCACCACCTCAAAGGGGCCATCGGCGGCGGGCAGCGGGTTCACTTCGAAGAACTCATCCCGCTCCAGGGGGTCGGTGGGCGCCTGCTCCATCAATGTGGCCAGGGCCTGCTTGAACCGTTCGAGGGTCATGGGGCCACCGGCCTTGGGGCCTCCATCCTCAACCGCAGGCGTCCGCCCAGGGGCCACAGCCACAGGGTCACGGCCAGCCAATGGATCAGCACGGGCGGCCACAGCGAGCCGCTGAGCAGGAAGGCGCCCGCGCACACGGCGCCGAGCCAGCTGCAGGAGAGCAGGAAGGCCGGATCACGGAACAGCTGCCGCCCCGGCCGGTACCAGGTGGCGCCAGCCAGTGGGTGGTAGGCCACGAACAGCCCCACGCTCAGGGCGCCCCAGGCCAGCGACGACCAGGGCCCCACCCCCTCCATTGCGGCTGCCGGCAGCAGGGCGGCGCGGAACACCGCTTCCTCCCCCAGCGCTGGCATCAGCAGCAGCAGCGGCGCCTGGCGCAGCATTGGCCCCAGCGGTCGCCAGCGCCAGCCCTGCCGCAGCAGGCCGCTGCGCCGCGCCAGCGGCAGGGCCACCAGTGCGTAAAGCAGCATTCCCAGCGCCGCCACCAGCCCATTGCCGCCCAGCAGCGGCGTGCTCACCGCATCGGAGAGCCGCCGCAGCGGCACCGACAACCAGGGCCACTGGCCGAGCAGCAGCGTGGGTGCCAGCGGCAGCAGCTCGGGGTCGCGGCCCGGCACCTGGTTGGTGCGTTGGAACCACAGCTGCGAGCCGTTCTGGAGGAACACGCGGGCGATGTCGTCATGGCCGCGGCGGGGCAGCATCGAACGCCAGCTGAGCAGGGCATCGCGCACGCTTTCCCCGCGCACGAAATGCTGCTCACCGCTGGTGAGCGTGTCAGCGCCGGCCACCACTGCCGCGTTGCGCACCCAGTCGGAGCGCACCATGCCGAAGGGAGTGAGCAGGTCGTCGAGCGACCGGCCCAGGGCCAGCAGCCGCTCGAAGCGCCGGCTGTCGCTGTCGTTGGGATGGGCGCGCCACCAGGCCATCAGCCCGGGATCGGCCAGCACCTGCTGGCGCAGCCGTTGCAGGGCGATGTAGAGGGTCTGGCTGGAATCCTGCACGCAGGAGGTGGCCGGCGTCACCGACGACAGGCCCGTGCCGTCGCCGCTGCGGTAACGGGCCATCATCACGTTGGCCTGCACCCCCAGTTCGTCGAGCAGGGAGAAGCGGCGGGGGCCGAGCTGCACGTCGCTGAACAGGTCCTGACGGATCAGCACATCGGAGATCGGTCGCAGCCACAGCCAGCCCCGCTGCAGATCGCCGCTGTAGGCACTCCAGTCCTGGGTGCCGGCCACGATGCCGTTGGGGTTGTTGGCATAGATCTGGTGAAAGCGGAGCGCAAACAGCGGCTCACCGCTGAAGGGGTCGCGCCCCAGTTCGGCGTCGCCGAAGGCGAAGTGGCCGGTCACGGTCCCGGCCACGATCGCTTCGCCAGCGGGGCCGCCGATGCCGCCGAAGCTGTGGATCAGCAGGCCCCGCTCGCCCAGCTGCCAGCTGCCTTCTCCCCCCACCTGAACCCGTGAGAAGCGGCCCTTGCGCTCGGGGGTGCGGGCCCAGTTGCGGTGCAGCACGTAGTCGAGGCCGGCGCCGCGGCCCTGCACCAGCTGATCGGCCTGGGGCTGCAGCAGCGCCCGGGGCAGCAGTGCCTGGGCCGTGAACAGGCCGCTGGCATCGGGCGCGCCGTACACCAGCCAGCCGGCGGCGCCGATCGGATCCCCCACCAGGCCATCCGGGTTGAACAGCCGGCGCCCATCGCGATCAGGTGGCTGCCGCGGAATCCGCACCACGTCCAGCGGGCCGCTGAATCCGCCCTGGTGCCGATCGAAGTGCCGCACCTCGAAGCGATCGCCGTCGGGGTTCTCGGCGGCGGCGGCTGGTTGCAGCAGTTGCACCAGGGCCACATAGCGCCCGGTGATCTGCACCGGCGGCTGGGCGATCGCCAGGCCGGGGCTGCCGGTGGGGCTGGTGGTGAGCTCCACCTCCTCCAGCCGCACGATCACGTCGTCGTGGGGGCGAGCCCCAGCCAGCGATTGCAGCGGACCCACGCCGCGGCGGCCATCGAGCCGCTGCGGCAGCACGTTGCCGGCAGCGATCGCCGCATGGGCCGCCGCATCCAAGTGGATGTCGGTGCTGACGGTGCGCACCATGGCCTGCAACAGCGGCCGCTCCTGCCAGCCCAGCCGCAGCCGCTGGCCCACCAGTTTCTCGTGCTGGAGAGGCGCGTGCTGCACCTCCAGCCACACCCAGTCGACGCCGGGATCCTGGACGCTTTGACCCTGACCGGCGGGATCCGCGGCGCGCGCCTCCGGCAGGATCAGCCGGCCGATCCAGGCGCCGTTCGGCTTGTAGAGCGCCGGATCAGGACGCTGATCAAGGGGGTAGTGATCTGGGCGGTTGAAGGGTTGCTCCCAGGCCAGGGCGTAGCTGGACGGCCCGGTCGCCGCCTGCGCCGACTGAAGCATGGGCAGCAGAACCGCCAGCAAGGCCGCCAAAACAGCGGCGAGACCGGCGGAGAAACCAGCGGCCAGGGTCGCTGCCCTTCTGGCGCTGGGCAGGGGCCGCAGCCGGCGCGTTCGGGGAGGCACGACGGCTACCGGGGGGAGAGCCGAGGTTACGGGAGCCGCTTGGGTGCTGTTTTGCATACCAGTCGGTTGCCAAGCCCACTGGCTCAGGGCGTGACGCAGCCTGGCCTGGCTACAACAGAGGCAGGAGCCGTCTGCGCGTGGCCTTGCAATGTCCCCCTTCCCCGACTACCCGGTCCCCGTCGATGAACTCCAGCGGTTGCGCTCGCTGGAGCGCCACGACCTTCTCAATCATCGCAAGGATCCGCACCTCGATCGCCTGCTGGAGCTGGCCACTGAGTTGCTTGACACACCGATCGGCCTGATCTCCCTGATCGATACCGACCGCCAGTGGTTCATCGCCCGCCAGGGGCTGGAGATCGACGAGACACCGCGCAAGATGGCCTTCTGCGCCCATGCCATCGCCGGCAACGGCGTGCTTGTGGTGCCCGATGCGCTCGAAGACCCGCGCTTCAACACCAATCCCCTCGTGCTGGAGGAGCCCAGGATTCGCTTCTATGCGGGTGCACCGCTTACCTCTGAAGACGGCCACAACCTCGGCACGCTGTGCGTGATCGACCGCAAGCCTCGCCAGCCCAGCGATCAGCAGATCCGTCTTCTGGAGCGCATTGCTGAATTGGCGATGCGGGAAATCGAGATGCGCCGCCAGTCGCTGCATTGCCCGATCACCCATCTGCTGGGGCGCAGCCTTTTCCTTCAGCTCGGCGAACTCGAACTGAGGCATGCGCGGGAGCGCCAGGTGCCGTTGTCGTTGGTGATTCTCGACATTGACAACTTCCGGATGATCAACAGCCGTTCAGGCCACAAGGCGGGCGATGAGGTGCTGGTGAAAGTGGCCGATCTCTGCCGCAGCCACGCCGCGGACCAGGACCTGATCGGACGGGTGGGCGACGAGGAATTCGCGATTCTGCTGATCAACAGCACCGATGAGCAGGCCACCTGGTTGGCGGAAAGCGTGCTGGAGGGCGTCCACCATATTGGTGTGTCGTCCTTCCACAGCGAGCAGCAGATTCACCTCAGCGGTGGAGTCACCACCATGAGCGACACCGACGCCGATTTCGCCAGCCTGTTCCAGCGGGCAACAAAAGCCTCAGAACTGGCCCGGATGAACGGTCGCGATCAGATTGTGGCGATGGAAAGGGAATGAAGGCCGCTCCGCCCCAGCAACCCTGCGGAGGTGCCCCCTGGGGGGGTGGCTTCTTGTGCTCAGGGAGGCGGAGCGGACGGATCCGCTGCTGAAGTCTTGAAGGTGCGCCACTGCACCTGTTCGATCGAACCGAGGCGTTCAGCCGGTTTGCCTTCCAGACGGGCCGTCACCAGGTCGGGACGCCCGGCCAGCACCTTGAGGCCATCGCCGAGCGGAAAGTGGCGCTCCCCCTTGAAGGTGCCGCGGAACACCACCTCCTCGCCGGCAGGGCCGCCCACCTGACGCACTTCCAGCCAGCTGGGGGCACTACTGCTCAGCAGCAGATCGCCAGGAGCAGGCGGCACGGCCACCGGAGCCACCATGGCAGGGGCTGGTTCGTTGGCCGGGGGCTCGGGCCGTGCAGGGGAGGGGGCAGCCGGCTGCGCGGAAAGCCGTGTCTGGAGGGTGCCGGCATCGAAGCGCCGCCAGCCCCACACCAGCGCCGATCCAGCACCCACAATCAGAGCCATCACGGCAATGGAACGGACCATCACGCCTGCGGCGGCGGTCTTGGCGGACCCTGGCGCCGTCTGCTGTGTCGCTGAGGTGCTTGGGTCCAGGCAGCGGTGGGTGAGGCCACTTTTCTGCAGGTTGCGCAGCGGCTGCAACAACGGCGCCACATCCAGCCCGAGCACCCCGGCCACGCGCTGCGCTTGGGCAATCACGTACACCAGCTCGGGCAGGGCGGCACGGTCGCCGGCTTCAAGCGCGTTCAACTGCTCCTCGCGGAAGAACAGGCGCTTGGCAAGCTCCGGCAGGGCAATGCCCTTGGCCTCGCGTGCTTGACGGAGCTGGGCTCCCAATGCGCCCAGTGCATTAGCCGCGGCCTGATCCTCGGCGTCCACGTCGCGCACGGGTTGGTTGGAGGGACTGCCCTCGCTCATGGTGTGGATCTCTGAGAGGGGGAGGTCAGAGGATTTGTAGCTCGAAATGGTGCTGATTGATGTCCATGGGAGGGTTCCTTTTCAGCATGGGTAAAGCTGCCCGCCAATCGCTAGCAAAATGTGAGAGATCTTGTGGCTTTGAATCTTCACACCTCCCTGATTTTGAAGCAGCCTGTGTGAAGGAGAACTGGCTTCTCGGTTAATGGATCCATCCCTCGTGCAGCAACCTGCTCTGGCCATTGCGTGAGAGCAGGTCAAACGGCGGTGCGATTCGGCGGAGCAAGCCCACTCAGCTCGGCACAGCGCGCTCAATAGAGGCGGCTGAGCACGAAGTCCGGCAGGGCCTTGAGGGCGTCGCTGGAGGCGGAAGGCGGTAGCCACTGGAGCGCTTCGCCGGCCTCTCGGGCAAAACCTTCGGCCAGCGTGCGCGACCGGGGGATCGCTTCGCAGCCCCGCACCAGCTCCAGCGCCTGATCGAGGTCGCCGGGTTCGCAGAGCTCTCGCTCGATCAGCCCGGCCAGGGGCGGACGTTCCTCAAGGGCGAAGAGCACCGGGGCCGTGAGGTAGCCGGCGGCCAGATCGCTGGCAGCAGGCTTTCCCAGTTGCTGATCGCTGCCGGTGAAGTCGAGGATGTCGTCGACCACCTGGAAGGCCAGGCCCAACTGGCGGCCGAAGCGGTAGAGCTGATCGAGGCGATCGACCGGCAGGTTGCTCAGCACCCCGGCGGCGCGGGCGCTGTTGGCGATCAGCGAGGCAGTTTTGCAGTAGCTCTTTTCGAGGTAGGTCTCGAAGCTCTGGCCGGTGTCGTAGCGGAACAGACCCTGTCGCACTTCGCCGTCGGCCAGGTCCATGATCACGCGCGAGAGCAGCTTCACCACATCGAGGTCGTCGAGGTTGGCGAGGTGCCAGCTGGCCTGGGCGAAAAGGAAATCGCCCGCCAGCACCGCCAGGCGATTGTTGAAGCGGCTGTGGACCGTGTCCACGCCGCGGCGGGTGGAGGCCTCATCGACCACGTCGTCGTGGACGAGGGAGGCGGTGTGAATCATTTCGGTGATCTCAGCCAGGCGCCGGTGCCGGCTGGAGAGCTCACCATCAGGGCTGAGAGCCCGTGAGAGCAGCAGAACCACGCCGGGGCGGATCCGTTTGCCACCGGCACTAAAGAGGTGCTCAGCTGCAGCCTGGAGGATCGGGTGGCCGGCGCCGATCAGGCTGCGCAGATCGCTCAGCAGAGTTTCGAGGTCGTTCTCGACCGGCTGGAGCAATTGCGCGACCGTGGCCATGACCCCTGCTCAGTGGATGGATCCTAGAAGGCCTGGATCGGCGCTGAGAGCGCCACCTGCTCCACCACCGGCCGCCAGCCCAGCCAGGGCATGGCGGCACGGGCGAAGGCCTCCGGATCGCCAGTCACGCAGAAGCGGCTGCCACTGGCCAGAGCGGGAGACGGGTGCAGGCCGCAGCGCTGCGGCAGCGGCGCCGGCGTTCGGCCGATGCAGACCGACAGGCGCGCCACGGCGGCCTCGGCCGGATCCACCAGCACCACGTGCTGGGGCAGCAGCTCCCGCAGCAGGTCTTCCAGCAGGGGGTAGTGGGTGCAGCCAAGCACAACGGTGTCCACATCGGCGGCCAGCAGGGGCTTCAGATAAGTGTGGGCCGCCTCGCGCAGCTGCGGGTCGGTGAGATCACCCCGCTCGATCAGGGGCACGAAGGCGGGGCAGCCCACTTCCACCACCTTGATGAACGGACGCACGGCGCGCAGGGCGCGTCCATAGGCGCCGCTGGCTGCGGTGGCCGGCGTGGCCAGCACGCCCACCCGTTCCCCCTGCACCACGGTGGCAGCACTGTCGATCAGACCCAGCACCGGCACCTCGCGGCCGGCAATGGCCTCCACCACATCAAGGGCCAGGGCATGGGTGGTGTTGCAGGCCATCAGCACCACATCGACCGACTGCAGCTGCAGCCAGCTCACCACCTCGGCGGCAATCGAGCGGATCTCCCCCCTGGAGCGCTCGCCATAGGGCACCCTGGCGGTGTCGCCCAGGTAGATGTAGGGCTGGTCGGGATGCCGCTCCACCAGGCGGCGCAGCACGGTCAGGCCGCCGAGTCCGCTGTCGAGCAGGCCGATGCGTCGCTTGCTCATCCGCCCCCCAGGTAACGCAGGATGCCGCGGGTGATGGCCTGGGCCAGCCGCTGGCGGTGTCCCGCATCCGCCAGCCGGGGAGAATCCAGATCGCCTGTCACGAAGCCGGTTTCCGCCAGCGCCGCGGGCATCACCGTCCGGCGGATCACGAAGAAGCGGCCGGTCTTGACGCCGCGGTCGGGGCTGCCGGGTGAAACCCGCAGCATCTCCTCCTGCACGGCCTCCGCAAGCGCCCGCGACTGCGCGCCCTGGAAGTAGAAGGTTTCGATGCCGTTCACATCCGGCCGGGCCATGCTCAGGGCGTTGGCGTGGATGCTGAGGAAAGCCTGGGCACCGCTGCTGTTCGCCAGCGCCACCCGCGGCGGCAGGTCGACGTCGATTTCGGAGGTGCGCGTCAGCACCACCTGCACACCCTTGCTCTGCAGAAGCTGGGCCACCTGCAACGAGATGTCGAGCACCACATCGGTTTCCCGCAGCCCGCCGATGCCCACGGCGCCCGGGTCGGGTCCGCCGTGGCCTGGATCGATCACCACCCGGAAGCGGCCGCGCGGCACTGCGGGCATGCCGCCGGTGGAGGGGAGGGGGCGGCTGCCGCCGAAGGGAGTCGGCCGTACCCAGCCTCCGCCTGCCACCTCCACGTTGCCTTCGCCGAGGGTGGAGATCAGCCGGTTGGAGCCCAGCCCGGTCAGCTCGAGGCGCCAGCGGTCGCGGGCGGTGCCCACCAGGCGCATGTTGCGCGGATCGAGCTGGGTGCCTGGGGCGAATTCGAGCACAAGGCGGGTGGTGCCGGGATCGGGCTTGCCGATGCGCACCTCGCGCAGGGCGCCGCTGCCGCGCAGGGTGCGAGGCCGCACCGGGGCGCCGGGGAGGTCGATCCACACCCGAGGACCCTGGGCGCCCCTGCCGCTTTCGTAGAAGGCCTGCAGGGAGATTGAGGGCGAGGTGCGCAGCTCAAGCACCCCATCCCGGCTGACGCGCCAGGCGGCCAGGGCGCTGGCGGCGTGGGCCGGCAGAGAGGCCAGCAGCAGGGCAGACGGCGCGAGCGTGGCGAGGGCGATCGCGCGGCACGACGCCCGCAGCGTGGTGAGCAGTGACGGGCAGGGCTTCCCCAGGGTCAGAACAGCGAAGGACGGCGGTGGTTCAGGCTCGGCATCTGGGTGCGAACCCGTTGGCCATGATCAGGGTCGACCGGCGCCACCGCCAGCCCGGGGGAAATTCCCGCATCCGCCAGCACCGTGCCCCATGGGTCGATCACCAGGGCGTGGCCATGGCTCTGCCTGCGGCCGTAGTGCAGGCCGGTCTGGGCCGGTGCCATCACGTAGGCCGTGTTCTCGATCGCCCGCGCCTGCAGCAGCACCTGCCAGTGGTCCTTGCCGGTGAAGGCGGTGAAGGCGGCCGGAATCATGATGAGTTCGGCACCAGCACCGGCTAGGTGGCGGTAGAGCTCGGGAAAGCGGACGTCGTAACAGATCGAAAGTCCGATGCGGCACAGGCCCGGCACATCCACCACCGGCGGCAAGGTTTCGCCCGCTTTGACCGTTCCCGACTCCCGATAGGTGTTGCCATCGGGAAGATCCACGTCGAACAGGTGGATCTTGTCGTAGCGGGCCAGCAGCTGGCCTTCGGTGCCCACCAGCTCTGCGCGGTTGAAGGTGGCCCGCTCCCCGGCCGGCACCGGATAGCCGCCGCCCAGCAGAGTCACCTGGTAGCGCCGCGCCATCGTCACCAGAAAGCGGCTGCAACGTTCGGCCAGGCTGCCCGCCAGCTCCAGCCGCCGCTCGTCGTTGCCCATGAAGGCGAAGTTCTCGGGCAGCCCCACCAGATCGGCGCCGCGCCGGGCCGCCAGATCGATCAGCTCCTCGGCGGCCGCGAAATTGGACTCCGGATCGGGCGTGCTGGTGAGTTGCAGAGCAGCGGCCAGGAAGCTCGTCACCATGAGCAGGGAAGAGGTCGGCGGAACTGTAAGGGAGCTGCCTTCCGGCGCCGGAACGGGGCGGGGTGCCGGCTTCAGCTGGCTTTGAGTACGCCTGGCTCGGCCTGCATCGGCACGATCTCAAGCGAATCCACGCTGGCGCAGCAGCGGAAATCATCGTCGTGATCGCCCAGGCCGATCAGCCGCCGGCCATGGCTGGCGGTACGCAGGCAGCCTTCGGGATCGTGGCGCCACTGCTGCCAGAGCGCCAGCGCCGCCACCATCTCGTCATTGCCCGCCTCCACCGACCGGCCGCCAGCGGCTGCGGCATCCATCGCCGCCTGGGCCACCGCGCCAGCCGCCAGGGTGTCTTCCAGCGAGTAGGAGCCCTCCCAGCCGCTGCCCACGATCCACACCTGCTCGCATTGCCGCTCCAGCAGCCGCGCCGCCACTGCCGCGCGGTTGGGCAGGCAGGCGGTCAGCAGCAGGGGCACAGTGCGCACCTTGTCGAGCGAGCGGGTGCCGTTGGTGGTGCTCATGAAGATGCGCTTGCCCGCCACCAGCGCCGGCGTGACGGCCAGGGGGGAGTTGCCGAGATCGAAGCCCTCCACCCGGGCGCCGCCCCGTTCGCCGGCTGTGAGCCGTTGCGCGGCCGGCCAGGCCGCGGCCGCGGCCTTGAGGCTGTCGAGATCGGCGAACGCCTGCACCGCCTCGGCGCCGTTCTGGAGTGCCCAGGCGATCGTGGTGGTGGCGCGCAGCACGTCGATCACCACGGCCGCATCCGGGCCCGCCGCCGCTGCTCCAGGGCCGCGGTCTGGCACATCTTCGGAGGTGTGGAAGGTATGGATCTGCACGGCGCAGGGCACGGGTCGCGTGCGTCACAGTAGGCAGCGACGCTCAGGACCCACTCAATGACGGCCACGCTGCCGCGGAGTTCCACCAGAGATCTGCGGGGCTTTCTGTCGCTACTGGAGCAGCGCGGCCAGCTGCGGCGCATCACAGCCCCCGTCGACCCCGACCAGGAACTGGCTGCCATCGCCGACCGGGTGCTGGCCCGCGGGGGCCCCGGCCTGCTGTTCGAGAACGTGATCGGCAGCCCGATGCCGGTGGCTGTGAACCTGCTCGGCACCGTGCAGCGGGTGGTGTGGAGCATGGGCCTGGAGTCGGCCGAAGAGCTGGAGGATCTCGGTGCGCGGCTGGCCCTGTTGCAGCAGCCCCGGCCGCCGAAGGGGCTGCGCGAGGCGGTGCGCTTCGGCGGGGTGCTCTGGGATGTGGTGAAGGCCCGCCCCGACCTCGACCTGCTGCCGCCCTGCCACCAGCAGGTGTTCAAGGGGGAGAACGTGAACCTCGACAGCCTGCCGCTGCTGCGCCCCTGGCCCGGCGATGCCGGCGGGGTGATCACGCTCGGCCTGGTGATCACCAAGGACCCGGAAACGGGCGTGCCCAACGTGGGTGTCTACCGGCTGCAGCGCCAGTCGGTGAACACCATGACGGTGCACTGGCTGAGCGTGCGTGGCGGTGCCCGCCACCTGCGCAAGGCGGCGGCCATGGGCAAGCCCCTGGAGGTGGCCGTGGCGATCGGCGTGCACCCCCTGCTGGTGATGGCCGCCGCCACCCCGATCCCGGTGCAGCTCTCCGAATGGCTGTTCGCCGGCATCTACGCCGGCGAAGGGGTGCGGCTGGCCAAGTGCAAAACAGTGAACCTGGAGGTGCCCAGCCACAGCGAAGTGGTGCTGGAGGGCACGATCACCCCCGGCGAGGAACTGCCCGACGGCCCCTTCGGTGATCACATGGGCTTCTACGGCGGCGTCGAGGCGTCACCGCTGGTGCGCTTCCAGTGCATGACCCAGCGCCGGAACCCGGTGTTCCTCACCACCTTCAGCGGCCGCCCGCCAAAGGAGGAGGCGATGCTGGCGATCGCGCTCAACCGCATCTACACGCCGATCCTGCGGCAACAGGTGCCCGAGATCATCGATTTCTTCCTGCCGATGGAAGGGCTCAGCTACAAGCTGGCTGTGCTCTCGATCGACAAGGCCTATCCCGGCCAGGCGAAGCGGGCGGCGATGGCCTTCTGGACCGTCCTGCCCCAGTTCACCTACACCAAGTTCGTGGTGGTGGTCGACAAGTCGATCAACATCCGCGACCCGCGCCAGGTGATCTGGGCCATCAGTGCCCAGGTGGATCCCCAGCGCGATCTGTTCGTGCTGGAGGACACCCCGTTCGACACGCTGGATTTCGCCAGCGAGCGTCTGGGGCTGGGCGGCCGTCTGGCGATCGATGCCACCACCAAGGTCGGGCCGGAAAAGCGCCACGACTGGGGCGAACCGCTCCGCCGGCCGGCGGCGATCGAAGATCGGCTCGATGCCCGCTGGCAGGAGCTGGGCCTGGCCGACATCGACGCCACCGAACCGGATCCCACCCTGTTCGGCTACACCCTCGAGAACGTGCTGGAGCGTCTGGCGGCGCGGCGTTGATCAAGCGCCGCGGCCTGCAGGCGCTCAAGGCGCTGCTGGAGCTGGCCAGGGAGCCGGGCGCCTGGCGCTCGGTGACGCAGATCGCCGCCGCTCAGTCGATTCCGGCCCCGATGCTGGAGCAACTTCTGCTGCAGTTGCGGCGAGCCGATCTGGTGGAGGCGCGCCGGGGCCGCAGCGGCGGCTACCGCCTGCGGCGGGTACCGGCGGCGATTCCTGTCGCCACCGTGCTGCAAGCCGTGCAGGCTGATCCAGCTCTGGGGCCGGCGGCGGCTACAGCCAGCGACCCGGCACTGGCGGGCGAGCAGGTGGCCCAGGCTCTGGTGCGGCGTCTGCAGCGGGCGCTGGAGCAGGAACTGGCCGTGCTCACGCTCGAGGAACTGCTCTTCGATCTGCGCAGCTGGCAGGAATGCCTCAGTGAAGACGGCGGCCTGATGGTGGGCTAACGCACAGAGCGGCCTGCGGAACCGCCGAACCCGGCCAGGATGGCCAGGTGTTGATCACGCGCTGATGCCCGACCGCGACGCCATCGAGTTCGCCGAACGGCGCCGCATGGCCGAACGGGATCAGGGGCTGGTGCCCTGGGCGCTCTGGGGCAGCTACCTACCTGATCGTCAGTGGGGCACGGTGCGGGAGGACTACTCCGCCGACGGCGATGCCTGGCGCTCCTTCCCGCACGACCACGCCCGCTCGCGCGTGTACCGCTGGGGGGAGGACGGCCTGTTGGGCCTCTGCGACGAGCACGCCCGCCTCTGCTTTTCGGTGGCGCTCTGGAACGGCCTCGATCCCATCCTCAAGGAGCGGCCCTTCGGGCTGGGCAACCCGGAAGGCAACCACGGCGAAGACATCAAGGACTACACCTTTCACCTGGCCAACACCCCCACCCACAGCTTCATGCGGGGGCTCTACAAGTACCCCCAGCGCTGCTTCCCCTACGACCACCTGATCCACGAGAACGGGCGGCGCGGGCGCGAAAGCGCGGAGTACGAGCTGGTCGACACCGGGCTGTTCGACGACGACCGTTACTTCGATGTGGAGGTGGAGTACGCGAAGGCGGCGGCCGACGACCTGCTGATCCGCTTGCGCCTCACCAACCGAGGCCCCGATCCTGCCCCGCTCACCCTCCTGCCCACCCTGTGGTTGCGCAACACCTGGAGCTGGGGCTATGCGGGCGCGCTCGAGCAGCCGCTGGAGCTTGAAGGGGATCTGCTGCGCACCCCTGTGCTGCCCGGCCTCGGGTCGTACCGGCTGGCCTGCGCCGAGCCTGGCCCCTGGATCTTCACCGACAACGAGACCAACACCGAGCGCCTGTTCCGCCAGCCCAACCAGCGGCCGTATCAGAAGGACGGCTTTCACCGGTATGTGGTGGAGGGGGAGGAGGGAGCCATCAACCCCGCCCAGCGGGGCACCAAGGCAGCCCGCCTGCTGCGCCGCACACTGGCCCCGGGGGAGACCTGGGTGGTGGACCTGCGCCTGTGGGCGGGCGAGCAGCCGGCGGCGTTCGGCGCGGCGTTCGAGGCCACCCATCAGGCACGCGTGCAGGAATGGAGGGCCTACTTCGAGCACTGCGTGCCGGGGCTGGAAGCCGACGACCGCCGCATTCACCTCGCAGGCGCCGCCGGATTGCTGTGGTGCAAGAAGTACTACAGCTGGGACGTGAAACGCTGGCTGGAGGGGGATCCGGGCCAGCCGGTGCCGCCGCCGGAGCGCTTCAGGAGCGCCAATGCGGCCTGGCGCCGTCTGCATGTGGAAGATGTGATCTCCATGCCCGATTCATGGGAATACCCCTATTTCTGCCAGTGGGATCTGATGGTGCATGCCGTGGCCTTCGCCGGCTTCGATCCGGCCACCGCCAAGGAGCAGTGCATGCTGCTGCGCAGCCCCCGCTTCACGGCGCCCAACGCCCAGACCCCTGCCTACGAATGGGCGCTCTCCGATCCGAACCCACCGATCGGTGCCTGGGCGGCGATGCGTGTGTATCAGATCGACCGCAAGCAGAACGGTGAACCGGACATGCCCTTTCTGCGGGCGGCACTGCGCAAGCTGTTGCTGGAATACGGCTGGTGGGCCAACCGCAACGATCGTTCGGGCGACAACGTCTTCGAGGGTGGATTCCTCGGTCTGGATAACATTGCCGTGTTCGATCGCCGCTTTCCGCTCGCCGATGGCAGCCACATCGGAGAAAGCGATGGCATCGCCTGGATGGCGTCGCTGAGCCTGAATCTGCTCAACATCAGCGTGGAGCTGAGTGTGCGTGAACCGGAGTATGCGGATCTGTGCGAGCGTTTTGTCTACGACTTCGTGCAGCTCAACCTCACGCTCAACACCCCCACAGACAACGAGTTTCTGAACTGGGATGAGCAGGATGGCTTCTACTACGACGTGATCAAGCGGCCCGATGGAAGCACTGATTTCCTGCGCAGCCGCTCGATTGCTGGCCTGATTCCCCTGCTGGCGGTGGCCAGTTTCGATCAGGAAACGCTGGAACGTCTGCCGGTGCTGGATGTGAAGAACAGCATGGCGTGGTACACCCACGAGCGCACCTCTCCCTCCTGGGTGGAAACGCACCTGGGCCGGCGCCACAACGACCGGCTGCTGTTTTCCCTGGTGCCGGAAGATCGGCTGCGCCGCATCTGTGAGCGGCTGTTCGATGAGACGGAATTCCTTTCTCCCTACGGCATCCGCTCTCTGTCGAAGGTGTATGAAACCGCACCCTTCTGCTACACCGAAGGCAGTGAATCAGATTGCCTCTCCTATTCACCGGCGGACAGCCCGGTGGCCATGTTCGGTGGCAACTCCAACTGGCGTGGGCCGGTGTGGATGCCGCTTAATTATCTGTTGATCGAATCTCTGCAGAAATTCGGCCATTTTTATGGCGACAGCTTCACGGTGGAGTTCCCCACCGGCTCTGGCGTATGGCTCAGCCTCTGGGATGTGTCATTGAAGCTGGAGCAGCGGCTGGTGAATCTTTTCCGCCGTGACAGCCAGGGCCGGCGCGCCTTCCTCGGGGATGTGGACCTGTTTCAGCACAACCCCCATTGGCGTGATCTGATCCAGTTTCATGAGTATTTCCATGGCGACAATGGCCGTGGGGTGGGCGCCAGCCACCAGACCGGCTGGAGTGCGATCGTCTGCAAGATGATCAACCAACTCTCCCAATATCCAGTGCCCTGATCGCAGCACCTGTCTCTGCCTTCCCCTCTGTTCCGCCGCCACCCTTCCGCCATGCCTGCCACCCCAACGGCCCGGATCATCGACCCGTCGATCACCCTCGCCCCGTTGCCTGGTGCCGGGCAGCTGAATCCACCGGATGGCAGCCACGTGGATGTGTTGATCATCGGCAGTGGGGCCGGCGGCGGCACCCTGGCGCGGCACCTGGCTGGCAGCGGCCTCAAGGTGCTGGTGCTGGAACGCGGCGACTGGCTCCCCCAGGAACCGCAGAACTGGAGCGCCGAAGCGGTGTTTCAGCAGGGGCGCTATGTGTCTGCGGACACCTGGCACGACAAGCACGGCAAGGCCTTTCAGCCCGGCAGCCACTACATGGTGGGAGGCGCCACCAAGATGTACGGGGCCGCCCACTTCCGCCTGCGCGAGGCCGATTTCGGCGAGCTGATTCACCACGACGGCATCTCACCGGCCTGGCCCCTCCCTTACGACGTCTTCGAGCCCTATTACCAGCGCGCCGAAGAACTGTTCCACGTGCATGCCCAGCAGGGGGAAGATCCCACCGAACCCCGCCGCACTGCCCCCTATCCCCACCCGCCGATTGCCCATGAGCCGCGCATGCAGAAGCTGGTCGACGATCTGCGTGCCGCCGGCCTGCGCCCCTTCCACGCCCCCAGCGGGGTGATGCTCGATGAGGCCAACCTGCCCTTCAGCCGTTGCCGCAAGTGCAACCGCTGTGATGGCTTTCCGTGCCTGGTGCATGCCAAGGGCGATGCGGACGTGGTGGGCATTCGGCCGGCCTTGGCCGATGCGAACGTGTCGCTGCTCACCCGCGCCCATGTGCAGCGGCTGCTCACCGATGCCAGTGGTGGGCGGGTCACGGCGGTGGAACTTCTGCGCGATGGCGAGCCGATGCGCTTTTCCGCCGATGTAGTGGTGGTGAGTTGCGGCGCCGCCAACAGCGCCCGGCTGCTGCTGATGTCTGCCAACGACCGCCACCCGGCCGGCCTGGCCAATGGCTCGGGGCAGGTGGGGCGCAACTACATGTTCCACAACAGCAAGGCCCTCGTGGCCCTGGCCCATGAACCCAACACCACCGTGTTTCAGAAAACGGTGTCGATCAATGACTGGTATCTGGGCTCTGAGGCGTTTCCCTACCCGATGGGCAACATCCAGATGACCGGCAAGACCAGCGGCACGATCATGAAGGGCTATGCCCCACTGGAAACCTTCCTGATGCCCGGCTGGAGCATGGACCAGATCGCGGAACATGCACTGGATTTCTGGCTGAGCAGCGAGGATCTCCCCGACCCTGAGAACCGCATCACCGTGAACAAGGAGGGGGCGATCACCCTCTCCTACACCCCCAACAATCAGACGGCCAGCGCCAAGCTTGAGCATAATCTTCGCGGCTTGCTGGATTCTCTCTATCTGAAGAATCACCTGGTGGAGCGGCAGATCTACGTGAAATCCAGCATGGCGATTGCCGCCGTGGGCCACCAGGCTGGCACCTGCCGCTTCGGCACCGATCCCACCACCTCGGTGCTGGATCTTGATTGCAAAGCCCACGAGCTCGATAACCTCTACGTGGTGGACACCAGCTTCTTCCCCAGCATCGGTGCGGTGAATCCCTCGCTCACCGCCATCGCTAACGCCCTGCGGGTGGGCGATCATCTCATCGCCCGGCTGCAGGGATGATCCAGCCGGGGAGAGGCACCAGGGGGAATCTTCTTGGTTGAACGCTGTCAACCGAGTTGAATGCCCTCAGCACAGTTGCATCCTCTCAGCAGCGCCGAATGGTGTCAGCCGAAGTTGAGCATCAGGGCGTCGCGAATCAGGAGTCCGTCGAGGGAAAGGGCGCCACCTCCGGCTCCGATCAGCACCAGGCACATCACCACATACATGGCGGCCTTTTCCCAGCTGGGTGGTTCCCCCACGCCCATGGGGCCGGCATAATCTCCCGGCGGAATCTGATAGGGATCGGGGGCGATGAAGGGGGTGCCCGCTAGAACCTCCAGCACCATGGCATACCCCATCGACACCAGAATCGCCAGGGCGGCCAGCGGCGTGAGCAGACCGGGGATCAGGGCGATACCGCCCGCCCACATTGAGAATGCCGACAGAAAGCAGAGCCAGCGTGGTGTTTTCAGCGCGGTTGCCCAGGTGGTGAGGTTGCGCAGCTTCGGCCAGCCGTGGCGGATGAAGGCGATGCCGGTGAACACCCGCAGCAGTGTCAGCACCGCTTCACTGAGGGGAGAGGGGCCGATGGGCACCAGGATCTCCACGATGTCCACGGCCACGGCAGCTCACGTGCGTCGGTGCCTCAAGGTAACCAAGGCGTCCCGAGCGGCTGCCGGGCTTCAGGGAGCGCTGACGCCAGCGGTTTCCAGCACCAGCAGCTCGTGGCCATCGGGATCGGCCAGCCGCAGCGCCCGTCTGCTCCCGACGGCCCCCGCTTCCAGCGCCACCAGGCCGGGCGGCAGCAGCTCGGCCCCGAATGCCGCCGCGCTGGCGGCGATGCGATCGAGGCCGCTGGCCGCCAGGTGGATCTGCCAGTGGGCCAGGTCCTGCGGCGCCTGATCCGCCAGTCGCGGGCGCCCCTGGTTGGGGGGCAGATAGCCAAGGGTTTCGATGCCCATGCCTGCCGCGCAGCGCAGGGGCGTGATCTGCACCCGCGTCTCGCTCAGCCCATCGAGCCGGTCCTGCTCCAGCCCGCTGTTTTCGCCGCTGGGCAGTGCCGTCAGGCCGAGCAGCTCGCTGTAGAAGGCACGGCTGCGGGCGGTGTCGGCGATGGCGATGGCGCTGTGATCGATGCCGAGCAGCTCAGAGGCACCGGCCGGCCGCGGGCGATGCCAGCGGGGATCCCCCTTGCCGTCGGGAAACTGCAGCAGCTCCAGGTTGTGGCCATCAGGATCACGGAACTTGAAGGCCCAGATGCCGGCGGCGGCGGTGTTCCACTCGGGCAGCCGCTGCGGCGCCGCTGATACCGCCGTGATTGCGCCAGCGGCCAGCAGGGGCTGCAGCCGGGCGTGGCTCGCCGCCAGATCCGCCGTGACGAGGCAGAGGTGTTGAAACCAGAGATCGCAGCTGCGTGAGTCAGGTGGCAGCGGCCGCCCCGGGCGCTGCCCCGGGCCAGGATCGAGCACTTCGATCAGATCCAGCCGCTCCTCGCCCAGCCCCAGCTGCACCCGTTGCAGCCGTCCCTGCGGCAGCCCGAACAGAGCGGCCTGGGGCCCGCCCTCCACCCGCTCCTCAGCCAGCCGGATGAAGCCAAGCGACGCGCAGAAGAAGGCGGCGCTGCGCTCGGCACTGGCACAGGTGATCGCCACCGCTTCGATGTGGGGGCCAGAGCTGACCAGGGGGGGCGTCATGTGCCGGTGCTGCCGGTGCTGCCCATGGGGCCAGCAGGCTGTGCGGTGCTCCCCGGGCGTTGCAGCACGATGCTCAGCACGCCGCCGAGGGTGATCAGCGCGGTGCCGACCCACACCGCCAGGGTGGGCGTCTCGGCGAACCAGATCCAGCCGATCAGGCCGGCGAACACCACCGACGAATACTGAAAGGCGCCGATCGCGCCGGGTTCGGCATAGGTGTAAGCCTTGATCAAGAGAAACTGAAAGCAGGCCAGGCACACGCCGGAGGCCAGCACCGTGAGCCATTGGCTGGTGTCCAGCCCGCTGAGCAGTGCACCGGCCTGTCCCTCCGGCCGCAGCGGACCAAGGATCGCCAGGGTGGAGCCGACGCTGCCGATGAGCAGGAAATAGATCATCTGGGTGAGCGGCGCCTCGGTGCGGTCGAGCCGCTTCACGGCCAGGAACTCCACGGCGCAGAGCAGGCCGGCAGCCAGGCCCAGCAGATCGCCGGGGCGGGTGAGCAGGGAGGCGTTGGGCTGCACCACGATCACCATGCCGGCAAAGCCGATGGCGAGGCAGCCCCACAGAGCTCTGGGCACCTGCTGGCCGAGCACCAGCAGACCCAGCAGCGGGATGAACAACGGCGTGGTGTTCAGCAGCACATTGGCGTTGACCAGATTCACCAGTCGCGCGGCGGTAATGAACAGAAAGAACCCCGCCAGCCCGGTGCAACTGCGCAGCAGGTGCAGCAGTGGCACGGACGTGCGCAGATCACGGCCACCGCGCCACAGCACCCAGGGCAGGATCAGTGCCAGCGCGATCACGAAGGTGAGCCAGGTGAACGGCACGGGCCCCATGCCACTGCCGAGCGCTTTGCCGAAGGCGCTCTGGGCGGTGTTCGCCAGAAAGGCCAGCACCAGCAGGGCGGCGCCCAGCAGCAGTGAACGCATTGAGCCGGAGGCCTCCTGCGGGGGTGTGGATGGAATCACATTCGCCACGGCGTTCAACCCTTCCCGTTGGGCCCATGCTTACCTTCAAAGCTGCCCCTGTCACCCATGGATTCCGTGACCAGCACCACCAATCCAGACGCCATCCGCACCCTGGCCAAGCTGCTTGAAGGCAAGGTGGCGATCGTGACCGGCGGCAACAGCGGCATCGGCAAAGCGATTGTGGAAGCCCTGGCGCACCGCGGCGCCAAGGTGGTGATCGACTACCGCTCCCATCCTGAGGCCACCGAAGAGATCGAGCGGGAGATCGGCGCGTTCGGCGGCAGCAGCTTCGGTGTGCAGGCTGATGTATCCAAGCTGGATGATCTTCAGCGCCTGGTGGATGCTGCAGTGGCGAAATACGGGCGCATTGATGTGATGGTGAACAACGCCGGTATCGAAACGCGCACCTCCATTCTCACCACCACCCCCGACGACTACGACAAGGTGCTGGATGTGAACCTGCGTGGCGTTTTCTTCGCCACCCAGTACGCCGCCAAGCAGATGATTGCCCAGGGCGGCGGCGGCCGCATCATCAACATCTCCTCGGTTCACGAAGACTGGCCCATGCCCAACAACACGCCCTACTGCCTCGCCAAGGGCGGCGTGCGCATGCTCACCCGCACAGCTGCCCTCGAGCTGGCTCCCCACGACATCACCCTGGTGAATGTGGGCCCGGGGGCCGTGGCCACTCCGATCAACGACGCCACGATGAAGGATCCGGAGCTGATGGCCAAGCTGGATGCCGCCATCCCGCTGGGCCGCATGGCCCAGCCGGAAGAGGTGGCCAAGGTGGTGGCTTTCCTCGCCAGCGACGACGCCAGCTACATCACCGCCACCACGATCTTTGCCGATGGCGGCATCATGCAGAGCAGCCCGGGTCTGTAGCGGCAGAGCCCTCCGGCACACCCTCCTCAAAACGCGGTTCTCCCATGATCAGCAGGGAGCCGCGCTGCCGGGTGGCGATCGCCCACAGCCATTTGACCAGCAGGCTCACCCGGTTCTCGTTGGCGGGCATGAAGCCCAGGTGGGCCACGCCCCAGATCAGCCAGCCCAGCGGACCGTCCACGCGCCAGCCGCGCAGGTCGGCTTCGGCGTGCAGGCGCCCCAGGATCGCCATCGAGCCGAAATCCACGAAGCGGAACGGCGCCTGCGGGCGGCCTTCCAGGCCGGCCCGCAGATCACGGGCCACCCAGCTGCCCATCTGCACCGCCACGCTGGCCAGCCCCGGCAGCGGGCTGGCGCCCGGGCTGGGGGCATAGGCGCAGAGGTCACCCACCACCCGGATCTCGGGATGGCCGGGCACGGAGAAATCCGCCTCCACCGGCACCCGGCCGCCCCGGTCGAGGGGCACGCCGGTGGCCTCAGCCAGCCGGGCACCCAGTGGGGACGCCTTCACCCCCGCCGTCCAGCACACCGTGGCCGCCTCCCGCACCTGCTCGCCAGCGGCGGTGCTGATCGTGACCCGCCCCGGCTCGATCGCCTTCACCCGGCCCCCCAGCAGCACCTCCACGCCGATGGATTCCAGGAAGCGCCTGGCGCCGGCGCCCAGATCGGGATGCATGCCCCGCAGCAGGCGATCGCCGGGATCCACCAACAGGATGCGGGTGTCTTCGGGATCGAGCTGGCGGAAATCCCTGGCCAGGGCGTGGCGCAGCAGCTCCGACACCGACCCCGCCAGCTCACAGCCGGTGGGTCCGCCTCCCACCACCACCACCGACTGCAGCAGGCGCCGCTTCTCCGCCTCGGGCGTCTGCTCCGCCTCCTCCATCGCCAGCAGCAGCCGCTCGCGGATCTCCAGGGCGTCTTCCAGCTGCTTCATCGGCGGGGCGATCGCCTGCCATTCGTCGTGGCCGAAGTAGGAGCTGCCGGAACCTGCCGCCAGGATCAGGTGGTCGTAGCTGAAGCGGCGCTCGTTGAACACCAGCTCCTTCGCCTCGGCATCGATTTCCTTCACCTCCCCCATCAGCACCTGCACGTTGCGCTGCCGCCCCACCAGCAGCCGCAGCGGCACGGTCACATCCCCCGGAGCCACCAGCCCGGTGGACACCTGATACAGCAGCGGTTGGAACAGGTTGTAGTTGCGCTTGTCGATCAGCGTCACGCGAACATCGGCGCCGGCCAGGGCTTTGCACGCCGATAGCCCAGCAAAACCCCCTCCCACGATCACCACATGGGGTCGCCCGCGCAGAGCTTCAGCCGGCGGCTCCAACTCCAGAAAGAAGCGCTCGCGTGGCATGGCGGTTGCAGGCCGGACGGTCGCAGCCTATTCAGGGCGCATCGGCGTGGATAGGCGCCCAGGATGTTGGTGCGAAGAACAGAGCAGGGCCGCGTGCTGACGTGCCCTCAAGCGCCCAGATAGCTGGCGCGCAGTTCGTCGTCGGCGAGCAAGGCAGCGGCAGAGCCGCGCAATTGCACTGTCCCAGCTTCGAGCACCACGCCACGGTCGGCGATCGCCAAGGCCGCCTGGGCGTTCTGCTCGACCAGAAGGATCGTGAGGCCCTGGCTGTGCAACGTGTGGAGCACCGCCATCAGTTCCTCCACCAGCCTGGGGGCGAGTCCAAGGCTTGGCTCATCCAGCATCAGCAGTTCCGGCCGTCCCATCAGGGAACGGGCGATCGCCAGCATCTGTTGCTCGCCCCCCGAGAGGCTGCCGGCCGGCTGGCGGCGCCGATCAGCAAGCCGCGGAAACAGGCTGTAGCACCAGTCGAGGTCGGCTTGGATCGCCTTGGCATCACGCCGCAGGAAGGCCCCCAGTTCCAGATTGGTGGCCACGCTCTGGCGCGCCAGCACCCGGCGGCCTTCCGGGCAATGGCCGATGCCAAGGCGCACGGTGGCTTCGGTGGACAACGAGGCGAGAGAGCGCCCCTTCCATTCCACCGATCCCGCGGCAGCATCCACCAACCCCGAGATGGCGCGCAGCGTGGTGCTTTTGCCGGCGCCGTTGGCACCGAGCAGCGTCACCAGCTCGCCGCTGTGGAGTTCGAGGTTCACATCGCCGAGGGCCTGGATCGCCCCGTAGCGGACCGTGAGCCCCCGCAGGGCCAGCAGCGGCGTGGGTCCGCCTGGCGGAACCCCGTTCATGTCGTGCTCCCCAGGTAGGCCTCGATCACCAGCGGATCGTTGCGTACCTCGGCGGGAGTCCCTTCAGCGATCCGCTGCCCGAAGTTGAGCACGGCAAGGCGGTCGCACAGGCGCATCATCAAGGGGACGTGGTGCTCGATCACGAGCACGGTGAGATCGAAGTGCTGGCGCAGCCGCCGAATCAGATCGGCGAGTGTGGCTTTTTCGGCCGGATTCATGCCGGCAGCCGGCTCATCGAGCAGCAGCAACCTGGGGCCGGTGGCCAGTGCACGGGCCATCTCCAGCCGGCGCCGCAGCCCATAGGCGAGGCTGTCGGCCGGCTGGTGCGCCAGGTGATCGAGCTCCAGCAGTTCCAGCAGCTCATGGGCTCGCTGACGCAGCTGGCCCTGCTGGCGCCGGAAAGCAGACCGGTTCAGCAGGGCGCCGAGCAGAGGTGCTCTGTCGGCGCTGTGCAGTCCCACCAGCACGTTGTCGAGGCAGCTGAGCGGTCCGAACAGGCGCAGGTTCTGAAAGGTGCGGGCGATGCCCAGCCGGTTCACCCGTTCCGGCGGCAAGCCATCGATGGCGGCACCGTGCCAGAGGATGCGGCCCGCATCGGGGGGCGTGAGCCCGGAGATCAGGTTGAACAGAGTGGTCTTGCCAGCTCCGTTCGGTCCGATCAGCCCGGTGATCGACCCGGCTTCCACCTGCAGCGACACGCGGTTCACGGCGATCAGCCCGCCAAAACTCCTGGTGACCGCCTCCAGTTCCAGCAATGGTGTGGCGATCATGCCGAGGTGCTTTTTCTGGCCGTTGGCAGTGGCAGGGCGTGAACCAGGGCCGCCAACCGTTCCGGTGTGATCAGGCCCTGCGGCGCCAGGATCGGGCCCACCAGGATCACCAGACCGAACACGATCAGGCGCAGATCCCCCACCGGCCGAAGCAGTTCCGGCAGTGCGGTGAGAAAGAGGCCACCCAGCACCGGCCCGAGCCAGGTGCGTGAACCCCCGAACACCACGAAAGCGAGGGTGGTGATGCTGGCATCGAAGCTGCCTTGGCGGGCGTTCCAGGTGTTGAGGAAATGGGCGGCCACCACCCCGGTGAGCGCCGCGATCGCGGCGCTCAGCACAAAGGCGCTCAAGGCCACCTGAGCCGTGGGCACTCCCATGCAGCGGGCGGCCAGTTCGTCCTCCCGCATGGCGGCCATCGCCCGTCCCAGGCGCATCTGCTCCAGCCGGGCGCACAGCCAGCAGCAGAACGCCAGGAGAAGGGCCGTGCAGATCAGATAGCCCTGCGGGCCGTTGAACGGTTGTGGGATCGCGAAGATGCCCACCGCACCACCACTCCAGCCGGCGTTGAGGTTCACCACCCGCAGAATCTCCACGAGGGCGATCGTGGCGATCGCCAGATAGATGCCCCGCAGCTGGAGCACCGGCCGGCCGATCAGCAGCGCCAGCCCTGTGGCCAACCCTGTCGCCAGGACCATTTCCAGCAGCAGCGAGGGCAAGGGATAGAGCGCTCCGTTGCCGGCCAGCGCTGGCCAGCGCGTGGAAAGCAGTGCGGCCACATAGCCGCCGATGGCATAGAAGCCCGGGGTGGCGAGTGACAGTTGACCCGCACGCAGTGGCAGGTAGACCGAAAGGGCGAGCAGAGCGCCCAGCCCCATCTGCACCAGCAGGGAGAGGTCGCTCACACCTTGCTGATCAGGGTTTTGCCCAGCAACCCCTGGGGCCGAAGCAGCAGCACCGCGAACAGGAAGGCATAGGCAACCCCGTCTTTGTAGCCGGAAAAGTCGGCAGGCACGAGTGCCTCGGCCAGGCCAACCACCAGGCCCCCCAGCATCGCTCCGGGCACACTGCCCAGGCCGCCAAGCACCAGAACCCCGAGGGCCTTGATGCCGAAGCCGATCCCGAAGTACGGCCCGGAGATGCTCACGCTCAGCCCCACCAGCCCACCGGCCACGCCGGCGAGAAAGCCGCTCAGTGCAAAGGCGAGCTGGATCATGGCCCCGGCATTGATGCCCAGCAGTCGGGCGGTGTCTGGATCTTCCGAGACGGCCTGCAGAGCCTTGCCCATGCGACTGCCTTCCAGCCAGAGCGTCAGCGTGACGAGCACGATGGCAGCCACCGCCATCAGCAGCAGTTGCACGGAGCGCACCTGGGCTGCTCCGATCCGGATGGTGGCCGGTAGCTCTGCCAGGGTGGCGGCGGGGATCGAATAGCTTTCGGCGCCCATCAGCAACTGCACCACATTCACGATCACGACCCCAGCGCCCAGGCTGGAGATGAGGTAGAGCAGCGGCTCGGCCCGCCGCTGGCGCAAGGGTGCAAAAGCGGTGGCTTCCACCAGCACGCCCATGCCGGCGGCGCCGACACCGGCAAGCAGCAGGGCCAGCCAGAAGGGCAGGGCAAAGGGCAGCTGGACGCCTGCGAGCAGGCCATTGGAGCCCACGCTGCCGCCGATCAGCAGATACGTGAAATAGGCCCCGAGCGTGAACAGGGCCCCTTGCGCGAAGTTGATCACCCCGAGCACCGAGAAGACCAGCGTGTACCCGAGGGCAAAGAGGGCATAGACGGCCCCACTGGCCAGGCCATTGAGCAGCACCTGCAGCAGGTGATCCACGGTGTCGCTCAATCGAGCAAGGCGAAGCGCCCGCTTTGCCCGCCCGTAACCATCTGCACTTCTGCAACGTAGAAGCGCTTCTGAACCACTTCGCCCTCTGGGGTGAAGCCGATCTCACCCAAGGGTGTGTCGTAGCGACCGGCCAGCAGTTCCTTCATCAGCTCCTGGCGCACCTCCGTCAGCGGCCGGCCGTTGATGGGCGAACGGCGGTTCAGCCGTGTGAGCGCTTCGGCCACGACCTGATACGCGGTGAAAGCCTGGGCAGTGAACTGGGGGGGGATGGCGCCACCAGAGGCCTCCTTGAAGAGCTTCACGAAGGCCGCGTTGGTGGCTGTGTCCAGCTCCGGGCTGTACGCCTGTGCGATCAGGATCCCGTCGCAATAGATCTGGCAGATCGGATAGATGTTCGGGGTGTTCATGCCGTTGCCCACCACGATGCGGCCTTTGTAGCCGAGCTCTCGCAGCTGGCGGATCAGGTTGCCGCCATCGACGGCCTGGGCCGAGATCACAATCAGATCAGGCTTCAACCGCAGCGCCGCAGTGATCTGGTTCTGAAAATCCTGGTCGTTCAACTGGGTGCGTTGCACGGTGACCGGTTTCAGCCCCTTTGCCACCAGGGCGTTCTGGAAGATCTCGGCTTCAGAGGTGCTGTAGGCGTCGTCCTGAGCGAAGAACACCGCTGTGCGCCGGATCGTTGGATCCTTCTTCAAGGCGGCTTCGATCGCCAACGGAGCGATCACAGCGCTGGAGGCTGAAACGCGGCTGATGAAGCTGCCGATCTGCGGAATGCCCTTGGCGGTGTTGGAAGGCGCGACGACAGGCACCCCGCGGCGCTGGGCGATCGGGGCGGCGGCAAAGGCTTGCTGGGAGAGGGTGGGACCGATCAGGGCCACCACACCGGCATCGATCAGGAGATTGAAGGCCTGGCTGGCTGCCTGCTCATCACCACCTCCATCCTCGATCGTGAGCTGGATCGGCACACCCTTTCCCTTGAACCAGCGTTCGGCGAGCTTGAGGCCCAGCTGTTGGTCCTGCCCGTAGACGTTCGCGTTGCTGGTGAGAGCCAGCACCGCCCCCACCGGCACCCCCTTGTTGACATCGAGAGGCTTGTCGGAGGTGGTGGCCTCACAGCCAGCCACCCCAAAGGCGAGCCCGATCATCGCCAGCAGGAGGCGGCGGGCGGGGTAAAGGTGCCTATGCATGCCGATCAGGCGATGGCAGCGAAGGCGGCCCGGAAGGCTTCGAGCGTGGCGTCGATGTCCTCCTCGCTGTGGGCCAGCGAGGTGAAGCCGGCTTCAAAGGCGCTCGGCGCCAGGTAGACGCCACGCTCAAGCATGGCGCGGTGCAGCTTGCCGAAGCGCACGGTGTCGGCGGCTTTGGCGTCTTCGAAGTTGCGCACCGGCCCGTCGCAGAGGAAAAAGCCGAACATGGCGCTGATGCTGCCGCCGCAGATCGGCAGGCCCGCATCCCTGCCGGCCGCCAGGATGCCGGCGATCAGCCGCGAGGTGGTGGCCTCAAGTTTCTCGTAGGTGCCTGGCTGGCGCAGCAGTTCGAGGGTGTGGATGCCGGCGGTCATCGCCAGCGGGTTGCCGCTCAACGTGCCCGCTTGATACATCGGCCCGGCCGGCGCCACCATGGCCATGATGTCGGCGCGGCCGCCGTAGGCGCCCACAGGCAGACCGCCACCGATCACCTTGCCCATCGTGGTGAGATCGGGGGTGATGCCGAAACGGGCCTGGGCACCGCCATAACTGATGCGGAAGCCGGTCATCACTTCATCGAAGGTGAGCAGGGCCCCGTTTTCGGTGGTGATCTCGCGCAGACCCTCCAGGAAGCCCGGTTCGGGGGGCAGGAAGCCGGCATTGCCCACCACCGGCTCGAGGATCACCCCGGCGATTTCACCGGGGTTCTCAGCGAAGAGCCGCTTGACCGCTTCCAGGTCGTTGTAGGGGGCGGTGAGCGTGTTGGCGGTGGTGCTGCGCGGTACGCCGGGGGAATCGGGCAGGCCGAGCGTGGCCACGCCCGAGCCCGCCTTCACCAGGAACATGTCGGCGTGGCCGTGGTAGCAGCCCTCGAACTTGATCAGCTTCTCGCGGCCGGTGAAGGCCCGCATCAGCCGCAGCACCGACATGCAGGCTTCGGTGCCGGAGTTCACGAACCGCACCATCTCCACAGAAGGCACGGCATCGACCACCATCTGGGCCAGCTGGTTCTCCAGGGCACAGGGGGCGCCGAAGCTGGTGCCTTTGCCCAGGGCGTTGCGCAGCGCACCGATCACCTTGGGGTGGGCATGGCCGCAGATCGCCGGCCCCCAGGAGCCGATGTAATCGATGTAGCGGTTGCCGTCCACGTCCCAGGCGTAGGCCCCCTGGACCCGATCGAAGACGATCGGTTGGCCGCCGACGGAACGAAAGGCCCGCACCGGAGAGCTCACCCCTCCGGGCATGAGCTTCTGGGCAGCGGCGAAGAGTTCCTGGGAACGGCTGGTGTTCAGGGCAGGAACTGACACAGGGGCCGAGGTCAAGGCGCGATCCGCAGACGGTTGAGAACGGCGCGACAGCGCAATGCCGCTCGGCCGATCTCCATCCTGACTCAAGATGTGTCAGTGCGGTGGTTGCCGCCTCTGCTCGGTAAGGTCTTGTTGGCCGAGGGCCATGAGCCTGGTGTCACAGGCCCATCACTGCTGGCCTGCCGGCCGCTCTGCCCGCCCAGCGTCCCCACCTCCAGGCCGTCACCAGGCCGAAACCCCGTGAGCCTGCCCTGGTCCACCATCGAACGTCAGCTGCGCCGTCTGCTCCCGGCGCGTGCTGTGGTGGCCCGGCGCCAGGAACTGCTCACCTACGACAGCGACGGTCTCACCCTGCATCGCCATGAGCCGCCGCTGGCGGTGTTGCCGGAAACCACCGAGCAAGTGGCGGCGATCCTGCGCTGCTGCCATGCCCTGGGGGTGCCGTTCGTTGCCCGTGGCAGCGGCACGGGGCTGTCAGGCGGCGCCGTGGCGGAGCAGGAGGCTCTGCTGGTGGTCACCAGCCGCATGCGTTCGGTGCTGGCGATCGACCTCGACAACCAGCGCATCACCGTGCAGCCCGGTGTGATCAACAGCTGGGTCACCCGCGCGGTGGCGGGCGACGGCTTCTACTACGCCCCCGACCCGTCCAGCCAGGTGGTGTGCAGCATCGGCGGCAATGTGGCCGAGAACGCCGGTGGCGTCCATTGCCTCAAGTACGGCGTCACCAGCAACCACGTGCTGGAGCTTGAAGTGGTGCTCCCCGACGGCACGCTCACCCGGCTGGGGGGGGCGCTGGCAGAGCTGCCCGGTCTGGATCTGCGCGGTGTGTTCATCGGCAGCGAAGGCACCCTGGGCATCGCCACGGCGATCACCCTGCGCCTGTTGCCCCAGACCCCCAACGTGCAGGTGCTGCTGGCTGATTTCGTCACGATGGAGGCAGCCGGTGAAGCGGTGCGCCGGGTCACGGCCGCCGGGGTTCTGCCGGCGGGGATGGAGATCATGGACAACTTCACGATCAACGCCGTCGACGACCTCTTCGGGGTGGAGGAGTATCCGCGCGATGCAGCGGCGGTGCTGCTGATCGAGCTCGACGGCCAGGCGCGGGAAGTGGCGGCCGCGGTGGCTCTGGCCAGCGACCTATGCCGTGAGGCCGGGGCCCGCTCCATCCGCCAGGCGGAGCAGGAAGCCGACCGGGCCCAGCTGTGGAAGGGCCGCAAATCGGCATTCGCGGCGGTGGGGCGCATCACCCCCACGTATTACGTGCAGGACGGGGTGGTGCCGCGCAGTGCCCTGCCTTCGGTGCTGGCGGCGATCGAGCAGTTGAGCCGCCACTACGGCCTGCCCGTGGCCAATGTGTTCCACGCCGGCGACGGTAACCTTCACCCGCTGATCCTTTACACCGCAGGCGAGCCCGGCGTGCAGGAGAAGGTGCAGGCCCTCGGCGCCGAGATCCTGCGGCTCTGCATTGAGGCGGGCGGCAGCATCACCGGGGAGCACGGCGTGGGCGCCGACAAGCGCTGCTATCTCGATTGGATGTTCTCCCACGACGACCTCGAGACCATGCAGCTGGTGCGTCGCGCCTTCGACCCGCTGGGGCGGGCCAATCCCGGCAAGATCTTTCCCACGCCCCGCAGTTGCGGCGAGTCGTCCCGGCGGGTGGCGGTGCTGCGCGAAACGCCTGCCCACAACGGCGCTGCGGCCACACTGCCGCCGCCGGAGCCAAAGTCCGCCCCCTGGCTGGCCGACGGCCAGCCGGGCTTGCTGGAACGCGAGGCCGTCGAGCTTTTCTGAGCTCAGCTGTTCTGAACTGCTCTGATTGCTCTGAACCCGGCTGTCCTGGCTGGAACTCCTTCCCGCGCGTTCAGGCGCCCTTGCCAAGCTCCTGCTCGATCGCTGCCACCTGCAGGCGTGTGGTGATCACCGCATCGGGGTTGAGGCTGATCGAATCGATTCCCTCCTCCACCAGGAAGCGGGCGAAGTCGGGGTAGTCGCTGGGAGCCTGGCCACAGATGCCGATGCGGCTGCCACAGCGGTGAGCCGTGCGGATCGCCAGGCGGATCATCTCCTTGACGATCGCGTGCCGCTCATCGAACAGATCCGCCACCAGCGCGGAATCCCGGTCCAGCCCAAGGGTGAGCTGGGTGAGGTCGTTGGAGCCGATCGAGAAGCCATCGAAGTGCTCGGCGAAGGCTTCGGCGCCGATCACGTTGCTGGGCAGTTCGCACATCACATACACCTGCAGGCCGTGGCGGCCCCGCACCAGCCCATGACGGGCCATCTCGGCAAGCACCCGCTCGCCTTCCTCCGGTGTGCGGCAGAACGGCACCATCGGGATCACGTTCGTGAGCCCCATCGCCTCCCGCACCGCCTTGAGCGCCTGGCATTCCAGACCGAACGCCTCCCGGAATGCTTTGGCGGTGTAGCGGGAAGCGCCCCGCCAGCCCAGCATCGGGTTCTCCTCGTGGGGCTCGAAGCCGCTTCCCCCGAGCAGACGGGCATATTCGTTGCTCTTGAAATCCGAAAACCGCAGGATCACCGGTCGTGGATGGAAGGCGGCGGCGATGCGCGCCATGCCCTGGGTGAGCAGGTCCACGTAGTAATCGGCGGGGTGGGCATACCCCTTGGTGCGCTGCGCGATCGCCTCGCGTTCACCGGCATCGGCCACCAGCTCCGGCTTCAACAGCGCCATCGGATGCACCTGAATGTGGTTGGCGATGATGAACTCCAGCCGGGCCAATCCCACCCCGTCCACAGGCAGAGCCGCCTGCTGGAACGCCTGCTCCGGATTGCCCACATTCACCAGGAGGCGGGTGCGGGTAGGAGGCAGCTCGGAGAGTTCCTGTTCCTCCACATGAAAGGGCAACGCGCCGCGATAGACCCGGCCCGCATCCCCTTCGCAGCAGCTGGCGGTGATCAGATCGCCATCGGCGATGCGGCTGGTGGCCGTGCCACAGCCCACGATCGCGGTGATCCCCATCTCGCGGGCAATGATCGCCGCATGGCAGGTGCGGCCGCCCTGATTGGTGATCACACCGCTGGCTTTGCGCAGGATCGGCTCCCAGTCGGGGTCGGTGCGCTCTGTCACCAGCAGATCCCCCTGCTCGAAGCGGTTGATGGCATCGGCGCTGGCCAGCACCCGGGCCACACCGCTGCTCACCGAGGCTCCGATCGCCCGCCCCTCCACGATCAGTTCGGCCTGATGGGGATCCAGTTGCCAGCGTCGCAGCAGGGTGCTCGAACGCCGCGACTGCACCGTTTCCGGCCGGGCCTGCAGGATGAACAACCTCCCGTTGAGGCCATCCTTGGCCCACTCGATGTCCATCGCGGTGGGAACACCGTGCAGGGCGCTGTAGTGCGCCTCGATCACGCAGGCCCAGCGGGCCAGGGTGAGCACATCAGCGTCGTCGATAGCAAAGCGTTCACGCTCTTCCGCCGGCACCGGCACGTTGCAGGTGTCCGTCTCGGCGTACACCATGCGCAGCTTCTTGCTGCCGAGCCGTCTGCTCAGGATCGGCGCGTGCCCCTGCAGCAGGGTCGGCTTGAAGATCAGGTATTCATCGGGGTTCACTGCCCCCTGCACCACGTTCTCACCCAGGCCATAGGCGGCGGTGAGCAGCACCGCCTCACGGAAGCCACTCTCGGTATCAATGGTGAACATCACCCCTGAGGCCGCCAGATCGGAGCGCACCATCGTCTGCACGCCGATCGACAGAGCCACCGCGTCGTGAGCGAAGCCGTTGATCTGCCGGTAGGAGATGGCCCGATCCGTGAACAGCGAGGCGTAGCAACGGCGGCAGGCCGCCAGCAGGGCGTCGATGCCCTGCACATTCAGAAAACTCTCCTGCTGCCCGGCGAAGCTGGCTTCCGGCAGATCTTCAGCGGTGGCACTTGAGCGCACGGCCACCGAAACTGGAACCGGCACCGAGCTGTCGGTACCGCCAGTGCCGCCCGTGACGGTGCTGCGCGCGCCGCTGGCGCTGCTGTCACGATCACCGACACTGTCCTCATTCAGCTGCTTGTAGTGCTGACGGATCGCTTCCTCCAGCGGCGGCGGCAGGCTGGCGTTCAGCACGAGTTGCCGCGCGGCGGCGCCACTCGCCTGCAGGGCCGCCAGATCGGTGGCATCGAGGCCATCGAACAGGTCGGCAAGCCGGGCCTCCAGTCCGTTGTGGGCGAGCAGCAGGCGGTAGGCCGCCGCCGTGGTGGCAAAGCCGCCGGGCACCGCCACCCCTCGGGGCCCCAGCTGGCGGATCATCTCTCCCAGGGAGGCGTTCTTGCCTCCCACCTGGGCGATGGCATCAAGGCCGACGGACGCGAGCGGCACCACCAGGAGATCGGGGCTGGCCATCGCAGGTGCCTGACCCATCCCGATCTCCGCTCATCCTTTGAGACTAGGAAGGGGGGGCGTTCCCAGCTGCAGGCAGGGGAGTCAGTCGCAGTTCGGCACTTGGAGCGCTGCCCGCGCCCAGATCCAGTTGGCTGGCGGCGCCCTTGAGCGCCGTGCGCCCGCCCTGCCGCCGGCTTTCGATCGCAGCGCAGAGGGTCCGGGGTAGTGCCTTGGGGTCGAGCCAGGCCATGTCCCACGGGGCGGTGTCACCTGGGCGGCGGGCGGTCACGGCCGCCACCTGGCCGGTGTCGTACCCGGTGGCTTCCACCAGGCTGGGCACATAGTTGTAACGGCGCTGAAAGTTGGCGGCGAAGCGGTTCCAGCCGGGCCCGCGGCTGAGTGGATCCACGCCCAGCTGGGCGTTGGCCAGCGGTTCCGTGGCCGGAAACGGCCACACCAGGGTGAGATCGGCAGGCCAGCGCGCTTCTCGCACCGCCTTGGCCAGCGGGCTGGTCGGTGCTGTCATCACCACCAGGGCCTCGGGGCGGTAGTAGTCCACGTCGTCCATCAGGCGGGTGATGGTGCGGGCATCGGGATCGGCGATCTCCTGGCTTCCCTCCTGATAGCCCACCACCCGGCCGCCGTCGCCGCTGAGCGAGGCCACGAAGCGATTGGCCAGGGCGATCTGCTCACTGCTGCCGTCGTGGATCACCATCACGCGTGAGCGTTTCTCCTCGATCAGCCCTTTGGCAAGGCGATCGGCCTCCAGGCTGCGCGCCGGCAGCACCGGCCAGAGCCGGTCGGCGCCGGCAAGGCTGGGCAGGCCGTTGAGGGAGCTGCCCCGCTGCAGCGGCAGCAGCACGGTGAGGCCCAGCTCCTGCGCCAGCAACCCATACGACACGAGGGACACCGCCGGCGGCGCGATCAGCAAGCCGGGCAGCGGCCGCACCATGAGCGCCGCGCGGGGGTCCTGCTCCGGCGGCAGCCAGCCGAGTTGGAGCGTGGGCGGCTTCACCCCGCAGACGCGTGCCTCTTCCATGGCCAGCGCGTAGCCGCGGCGCAGGCCGTCACCCACCCCTGCCAGCAGCCCTTCAGGCGTGAGCAGCATCAGCACATCGCTGCGGATCGGTGCACTGGCAGCGAGGCCCTGCAGCCCGAGCAGGGCGGCCACCACACCGGCACCCATCCAGAAGAGGTGGCGGCGAGGAGGTGGTTCAGCACCGGAGCCGGACGCGGACTTCCCCGGGGACATGCGGGTTTCCATTCAGCCGGTGAACACTAGGAGGGTTGTGCTCCACCGCCATCCTTGGTTGCGGTGCCGCCAAGGTTGCCCGCGCTTCCCCCCTCCTTGTTCGTGCTGCCCCCAAGCTTGCCCAGGCTGCGGCCGGGCCGCGCTGGTGGTGTTGTTCCCTCTGGTTCGTCGAGGCTTGAGCCTTCCTTCTGGCTTTCCGGAAGCAGCTGGGTGAACAGCCCCGCAGCCACAAGCACTCCACCCAGGGTGAAGGCCAGGGGGCGGTTGGCGGCGGCTGCCCCCTCCATCCAGGTGCCTGCGGCGAGAAAGGCGCCGCCCAGCAGCAGGCTGGGCACCAGCACGATCCCTTTGGCGGTGCGGTTGATGCTCATGACACCGCCGAGGCGGCTGCCGCCGGGCAGCCCTGTGGCGCGGCTGTCGCGTCGAGCGGGGTGGCCAGACCGGCCTGTTGCAGCCCTGTGCCCAGGTCGATGCCGCTGGAGAGCACGGTGACCCGCGCCAGCAGGGTGCCATCGGCGGTGCCCAGCGGGCGCAGATTCACGCGCGTGCGCCGCGGCAGTGCTTCCCGCAGCCAGGAGGTGGCGGCCGCACCATCGGCAGGGTCCACCTGTACACATCCCAACCGCACCGGGTAGCTGCGGTTCTGGTCGCCCACCTGCAACAACGTGGCGCCACGCACCTGGAGCACTTCGGCCGCCTCAGCGGCAGCAGGGCTGAGGGTGACCATGAGCAGCGCGGCCAGCAAGCAAGGAAAAACAATCCACAGCAGACACTGCAGGGGATCGTGCAGAAGGCTGGAGTGCCGGTGAGGTCTCTGTCTCAGCTTCTTCTGCGACGGGACGGGGAGACCGGGCCCGAGTGCGCTGGCGATGCTCAGGGGGGCTAGGGCGCTGTGGCCTCCCGTCAGGTCGGCAGGGGAAGTCAGAGCTTTGCCCCGCAGCTGGGGCAGAACAGATGGGCGCTCTCGGTGGTGGCACCGCAGGAGCCGCAGTCGCGGGTGGTGTCGATCGCCAGCTCCGGATGGCTGGGCAGGCCCACCATCTGGGCGTTGCTGGCACCGGGGGGAACCATCGGGTAGCAGTTCTCGTTGCGCCGCACCTGCACATTCACCACGGCCGGGCCTGGATGGGCCAGGGCCTCCTGCAGATCCTGATACAGACGGTTGCGGTCGGTGATGTCGACGCCGCGCACCCCGAAGGCTTCAGCCAGGGCGGAGAAGTTCGGCATGCCGCCGGTCATCTCCGAGGCGGAGTAGCGCTCGCCGTAGAAACTTTCCTGCCACTGGCGCACCATGCCCTGCCAGCCGTTGTTGACGATCACGACCTTCACCGGGAGCCCGTACTGGGAGAGGGTGCCGAGTTCCTGGATGTTCATCAGGATGCTGGCGTCGCCGGCGACGCACACCACCTGATCCCCGGGGAAGGCCACCTGCACGCCCATGGCGGCTGGCAGTCCGTAGCCCATGGTCCCGAGTCCGCTGCTGCTGATCCAGTGGCGCGGAGGGGTGTTCATGAACTGGGCTGCCCACATCTGATGCTGGCCCACATCGGTGGTGACGAACGCCTCGGGAGCGAGCTGCTGCAGGGCCAGCATCACTTCCTGCGGGGCGATCTCCCCCACCGGTTCAGGGATCACGAGCGGATAGTGGAGCTTCCAGCTGCGGATGCGCTCCAGCCAGGCCTCGGTGCGGTTGGTGGGCGGCTCGTCGCTGGAGGCTGCCAGCAGGGCATCAAGTGCCAGGCCCACATCCGCCACGATCGGCACCTCCGGCACCCGGTTCTTGCCCACTTCGGCTGCATCGATGTCGATGTGGATGACCTGGGCCCGGGGGGCAAAGCTGTCCAGGCGGCCGGTGACCCGGTCGTCGAAACGGGCGCCGGCGGCGATCAGCAGATCGCACTCGGTGACGGCGAAATTGGCATAGGCGGTGCCGTGCATGCCGAGCATGCCCACCGCCAGTGGATTGCGCTCATCGAAGGCGCCCTTGCCCATCAATGTGGTGGTGACCGGCAGGGAGAAGCGCTCGGCCAACCGGCGCAGGGCCCCGTGCGCGCCTGCGCTGACGGCACCGCCACCCACATACAGCAGCGGACGGCGTGCCTTGCGGATCAGCTCCAGCGCCTGCTGAATGCGCACAGGGTCGGGGGCCACCGGCAGGGCGTAGCCGGCCGGAACCGAGCTGCCCGGCTCCACCGGCATGTAATCGAATTCCTCGAGGCCCACATCCTTGGGCACATCGATCAGCACCGGGCCCGGCCGCCCGGTGGCCGCGATCAGGAAGGCTTCCGCCACGATGCGGCCGATATCGGCGGGATCGCGCACCACCCAGGAGTGCTTCACGATCGGCAGGGTGATGCCGAAGATGTCGGTTTCCTGGAAAGCATCGGTGCCGATCGAAGCCCGGCCCACCTGCCCGGTGATCACCACCATCGGCACTGAATCCATCTGGGCGGTGGCGATGCCGGTGACCAGATTGGTGGCGCCCGGCCCGGAGGTGCCGAAGCACACGCCCACCCTGCCGGTGGCACGGGCGTAGGCGTCAGCGGCGTGGGTGCCGCCCTGCTCGTGACGCACGAGGATGTGCTTCAGCCAGCCGTGGCTTTCGGCCTGGTGAAGGGCGTCGTAGATGGGCAGGATCGCCCCGCCCGGGTAGCCGAAGATGTGCTCCACACCATGGCGATGCAGGGCATCCATCAGGGCGTGAGCGCCGGTGACCCTCCCCGGCACGGCCGGCATCGGCCGCAGGGGGGAAGCGGACACAACCGCTGTGGGGACGGTCGTCAGGGTCACGGTTGTCGCTGCAGACATCACGATGGCCTCACATTAAGAGGTGCTCAACGGCGGTGAGGTGAACTGTTTCGATTCCAATCAGCGGCCAGGGGCTCCGCCGCCGACACTGCGACGGCTGCGCACCATCGCCTGCAGGATCCGCGCCGGATCGAGCCATTGGCCCCGGTAACGGATTCCCCAGTGAAGATGGGGCCCGGTTGTGCGTCCGGTCATGCCGATGTGGCCGATCAGCTGGCCGCGCGCGACCCGTTGCCCGGCGGCCAGCAGAACCCGCCCGCTCTGATAGCGACCGCCGCTCATCTGCCCGCCGAGATGGCAATAGATGTGGTCGTAGTCGCCGGAGCGGATCACCAGGCCGATGCCGCAGCGGCCATCGTTGATCACATCACTCACCACGCCTCCCCACCAGCTGCGGATCGGTGAGCCCAGCGGAGCGGCAATGTCGAGGCCGGAATGCTGCTCGCGGCCACCGCCGGGCCCGATCCGAAAGCCGAAGTGGCTGGTGTACCCAGCGAAGTTCACCACCGGAAACACGCCCAGGCGCCAGCGTTCATTCGCCGCCTGAACCGGCGGAATCGTGGCCGGGCCGATGAGAAGGGCCAGGCCAAGGGCCGCCAGCCGGCGATTAGAGCAGCCCGATGGCATGCAGAGGGCCCTTGCCGCTCAGCAATTCCAGCAGGAAGGCGGAGAAGCCCAGCATGGCCAGCCGCCCGTTCCACACCTCCGAGCTGTTGTTCCAGCCCCACACCCACTTCTCCTGGGGGTAGAGCTTCACCGTGGTGGGCAGGCTGGCCGCCTGGTCGAGGTTCACCTCCGGCCCGGCCAGGGCCAGCTGCACAAGGTCGGCCAGTCCACGGATGAAGGTGGGGTAGGTGTCGAGCGCCGGCACGCGCCGGAAGGTGGTGATGCCGGCTTCGGTGGCGATCTCCCGGTATTCGATGTCGATTTCCTCGAGCGTCTCGATGTGTTCGCTCACGAAGCTGATCGGCACGACCACCAGCTCTTTGACCCCCTGTTCACCCAGCTCCACCAGCGCTTGATCGGTGTAGGGCTGCAGCCACTCCACCGGCCCCACCCGGCTCTGATAGGCGAGGGTGAAGGGGTTGCTGTGGCCGAGCTGCCGGGCCAGTTCGGCCATGATCAGGTCGGTGCAGGCCTCGATGTGCTGCTGGTAGGGGTCGCCGGCCTCCTCCACATAGCTCTTGGGCACGCCGTGGGCGCTGAAGAAGATGCGAGCGGTGGTGGGGTCGTTGCACTCCTGCACCTCCCGGGCGATCAACTCGGCCATCGCCTGCACATAACCGGGATGGTCGTACCAGCTGCGGATGCATCGGATCGGCAGGCGGCTGAAGGCGGGATCGGCCTGGCGCAGCCGCTGCAGCTCGCGGAAGCTTGAACCGCTGGTGCTGATCGAGAAGTGGGGGTAAAGCGGCAATACCACCACCTCATCCACCGCATCGGCCTTGATGTCGGCGACAGCGGATTCGGTGAACGGGTGCCAGTAGCGCATGGCCACGTAGGTGGTGGCCTGCACCTGGCGCTGGCGCAACTCGCTCTGCAGCTCCCGTGCCTGCTGGTCGGTGATGCGGCGCAAGGGGGAGCCGCCGCCGATCGAGCGGTAGGCCTCCTGCGACTTACTGCTGCGCAGGGTGCTGATCAACCAAGCCAGCGGCTTCTGCAGGGCCGGAATCGGCAGCCGGATGATCTCCGGGTCGGAAAACAGGTTGTAGAGAAAAGGCCCGACATCCTCGATCCGCTCGGGACCGCCGAGGTTCAGCAGCAATACGCCGACCCTGGCCATGCCAGATCATTCCGTCAAGTCAGCCGAGCGTAACGCTGCCCCTCCGAGGCTGCTCACCGCCGGCTGGCGTGGCCACGGCCGTGCCGATACCGTCGGCACCTGCCTGAGCAACGGCAACGGGGGTGAGCGAACAAGCGGTGAGCGCTGCAGCGGCCGGCGCACCGGGCCTGGCGGGGCTCGACGCTGAACTCCAGTTCGGCAACGCCCAGCTGGCCGCCGCCGGTGTCGCCCTGCGTCTGGAGCGACGCGGCCAGCGCCTCGGCCTGCGCGGCCCGCTGCCCTGCCGGCGGGGCAGCGGGCGTTTCCGTGTGCAACGGCTCAGCCTGGGGCTGCCCGCCGATGCGGAGGGACTGCGTCAGGCCCGCCGTGAACTGCGCCGCGTGCAGCAGGAGCTCCAGCAGCAGCGCTTCACCTGGCCCACTGCGCCGGCGGCGGGGCGGCCCGCCACCAACCCCTCTGCCGGCGGCATCGGTGTCACCCGTGCGGCGGCCACCGCGCTCGATGCCGCGCTGGAGCGTTTCGAGCGCCAGTTCTTCGAGGACCCTCGCCGTCGCCGCAACCCGGCCGGCACCCGCACCACCTGGACGGCGGCCTATCTGCCCTATGTGCGGCGCCTGGCCGCCCGCGCCGCCGGGGCCCGGCTCGACGGGGAGCTGCTGCTGCAGGTGCTGGAGAGCTACCCCGCCGCCAGCCGCAGCCGCCAGCAGTGCGGCACTGCCCTGGCGGCCCTGGCCGAGGTGGTGGCGATCGACCTGCCCGCCGACTGGAGCGCAAGGGCCGGCGGCTACGGCCTGCACCGGGCCCAGTTCCGCCAGCTGCCGAGTGATGCTCTGGTGGAGCAGCTGGTGGAGCGGATCCCCAATCCCGGCTGGCGGCTCGCCTATGGCCTGATGGCCACCTACGGCCTGCGCAACCACGAGGTGTTCTTCTCCGATCTGAGCGCCCTGCTGCCCGGCGGTGATCGGGTGATCCGGGTGCTTCCCACCAGCAAAACCGGTGAGCACCAGGTGTGGCCGTTCCAGCCCGACTGGGTGGAGCGCTTCGAGCTGCCACGCCTCGCTCTGGAGACGGGGGCCCTGCCACCGGTCTGCACCGATCTGCGCACCACCACCCTGCAGCAGGTGGGCCGGCGTGTGGCGGAGCAGTTTCGCCGTTACGAGTTGCCGATCACCCCCTACGACCTGCGCCATGCCTGGGCCGTGCGCACGATCCACATCGGCCTGCCCGACACCGTGGCGGCACGGATGATGGGGCACTCGGTGTCAATCCATACGCGCACTTATCACCACTGGATCACGCGCCGCGATCAGCAGCAGGCCGTGGACGCCGCCCTCTCCCGCCGCCGTGCCGGCTGAGTCGGGCAGGATGCGGCCCTGCCCTGCTCACGGCAGGGGGTGCCGCTGCTACGCCGCTGCAACCCCCTGGCCTCTGCCCCCTGGCCTGACCCAATGACCCGCTCCAGCACCGATTCGACGGCCAGCTCCGCTGCCACTACCCCGCCTCCTACGTCCCTTGCTGCCACCGACCTGGCTGTCACCGCCCCAGTTCCCGATGCCAGCGCGCTGGATCAGGAGGCGGCCCGCCTGGGTCCCGGAGGGGCTCTGGCGCCGGAGGCCGATGGGGAGGCCTACCGCCGCCGCATGCAGCGGCGTCAGGAGGTGCAGCGCCAGCGGGTGGGGGAGCGCAACCTGGAGAAGGGTCTGGTGCTGGTGTTCACCGGCGACGGCAAGGGCAAGACCACCGCAGCGCTGGGATTGGTGCTGCGCACCCTGGGGCACGGTGAGCAGGTGGCTGTGGTGCAGTTCATCAAGGGGGGCTGGCAGCCGGGTGAAGCCCGCGCCCTCGAGCTGTTCGGTGAGGCGCTGCACTGGCGCGCCCTGGGAGAGGGATTCACCTGGGAGACCCAGGACCGGGAGCGTGACCGCGCGCTGGTGCAGCAGGCCTGGCAGACATCGCTCACCTACCTCGAAGACGCCGGCCGCAAGCTCGTGGTTCTTGATGAGGTGAACGTAGCCATCAAATTGGGCTATCTCGCTGTTGAGCAGGTACTCGATGGGCTGAGCCGAAGGCCACCGCTCACCCATGTGGCGCTCACCGGGCGTGGGGCGCCGCCGGCGCTGCTTGAACGGGCGGATCTGGTGACGGAAATGCGCCTGGTGCGCCACCCCTTCCGTGAGCAGGGTGTGAAAGCGCAGGCCGGCATCGAGTTCTAGCGACCGCCATGCTTGCTACTGTTCGGCCGTCCGCAGCGGCTGAGCGCTCATAACGATGGCATTCAAGCGCGTCCTGCTCAAACTCAGCGGGGAAGCGCTGATGGGGGAGCTCGGCTATGGCATAGATCCGGCCATTGTCCAGTCGATCGCCACGGATGTGGCGGCTGTGGTGGCTTCCGGCACCGAACTGGCGATCGTGGTGGGTGGCGGCAACATCTTCCGGGGCCTCAAGGGTTCCTCGGCAGGCATGGACCGTGCCACCGCCGATTACGTGGGCATGCTGGCCACGGTGATGAACGCCATCACCCTTCAGGACGCCCTTGAGCGCGCCGGTGTTCCCACTCGCGTGCAGACGGCGATCGGCATGCAGGAAGTGGCCGAGCCCTATATCCGGCGCCGGGCGATCCGCCACCTGGAGAAAGGGCGGGTGGTGGTGTTCGGCGCCGGCTGCGGCAACCCCTTCTTCACCACCGACACCACCGCCGCTCTGCGGGCGGCCGAGATCAACGCGGACGTGGTGTTCAAGGCCACCAAGGTGGATGGGGTCTACGACAAGGATCCCGCCCGCTACCCGGATGCCGTTCGGTACGAGAGCCTCACCTTCCAGGATGTGCTGAGCGGCGAACTGGCCGTCATGGACAGCACCGCCATCGCCCTGTGCAAGGACAACGCCATCCCGATCGTGGTGTTCGATCTCTTCGGTGCCGGCAACATCGGTCGCGCCGTGGCGGGTGAGCCGATCGGCACCCGCATCACCCCGGCCCGCTGAGCCCTTCCCCTCACCCCACTCCTTCATGGAACTCGAAGCCAGCATGCGCAAGTCGGTGGAAGCCACCCAGCGCACCTTCAATACGATTCGCACCGGCCGGGCCAACCCCTCCCTGCTCGACAAGCTCAGCGTGGAGTACTACGGCGCAGATACCCCCCTGCGTTCCCTCGCCACCATCTCCACGCCCGACTCTCAGACGATCCAGATCCAGCCCTTCGATTCCGGTTCGATGGGCTTGATCGAGAAGGCGATCTCCATGAGTGATCTGGGCCTCACCCCCAACAATGACGGCAAGGTGATCCGCATCAATATCCCGCCGCTCACCGAAGAGCGCCGCAAGGATTTCTGCAAGCTGGCCTCCCGCTACGCCGAGGAAGGCAAGGTGGCCCTGCGCAATCTGCGCCGTGACGCCATCGAGAAGCTCAAGAAGCAGGAGAAGGACGGCGAGCTTTCCGAGGATCAGAGCCGCGATCAGCAGGACAACGTGCAGAAGCTCACCGACCGCTTCATTGCCGAGCTTGAGAAGCACCTGGCGGAGAAGGAAGCCGACATCCTTCGGGTTTGAGTCCGCTGGATGCCGATGTGATCGTCGTCGGCAGCGGAGCTGCCGGAGCGGCGAGCGCTTTCCAGCTGGCGGCTAAGGGCTGGCGCGTGAAGCTGCTGGAGGCGGCGGAGATGCCGCGCGCCAAGCCCTGTGGTGGCGGCATGGCAGCCTCGGTGCAGCGCTGGTTCCCCTTTGATCTCGCGCCGGCCGTGGATCGGGTGATCACACAGGTGCGGTTCACCTGGTGCCTGGAGGATCCTGTGCTGGCGGAGCTGCCGGGGGCATCGCCGTTCTGGATCGTGCGCCGCTCCGTGCTCGACGCCTTCCTGGCCCGGCAGGCCGTGGCGGCGGGCGCCGACCTGATGGCCGGCACTGCCGTCAGCGCCATCGTGCGGCAGGGGGAGCACTGGCAGGTGCAGCTGGAACGGGGCGGCGCCCTGCAGGCCAGGGCCGTGGTGATCGCCGATGGCGCCTGTTCGCGCCTCGCCGCTCCTCTGGGGCTGGGGTCACCGCGCCCCCGTTACGCCGCGGCTCTGTCGGTGGAGCTGGAGGGCGCCGCGCTGGAGCCGGACACGGCCCGCTTTGAATTCGGCCTGGTGCGCCACGGCTTCTGCTGGGCGTTTCCCCGCGAGGGGGGCGTGAGCGTGGGGGTGGGCACCTTCCTGGGCCGGGATCTTGTCGATGGTGAGGCTGCCCTGGCCCGGCTGTTGCCCAGCCTTGGCTTCGAGGCCGCCAGCGGCGTGCGGCGCCAGTGGCCGCTGCGGGTGTGGGATGGCCACCACCGCCTGCATGGCGATGGCCTGGCGGTGGTGGGTGATGCCGCCTCCCTCTGCGACCCCTTTCTGGCGGAAGGATTGCGGCCAGCCCTGTTGAGTGCCACCCGCGCTGCGGCAGGAATGGATGGCTGGCTGTCGGGCGACAGCGCAGCCCTGGCCGCCTACAGCGACACCATGCGCAAGGAGTGGGGCAGCTCAATGGCCTGGGGGCGCCGCATCGCCCAGGTGTTCTATCGGGTGCCGCGGGTGGGCTATCAGCTGGGTATCAAGCGCCCCACGGCGCCGCAGCGCATCGCCCAGATCCTCTCGGGCGACATGGGCTACGGCGACATCGCCCAGCGGGTGATCCGCCGGCTGCTGCTCAGCGGCGCAGGGAATCCTTGATGTGGCGCAGCCGTTCGTCGATCGAGCCGAGCAGCTCGATGGCGAACATGGGCGATTCCTGCACGGCGAACAGGAACTTCTCGCGGTTCATCACCAGGAGGCGGCAGTCGTTCAAGGCCGTGGCGTTGCCATAACGGCGGTGATCGCCGGTGACCAGGGCGCCTGCCCCGAACACATCGCCCGCCTGGATCTCCTCATGGGCGGCATCGCCGTTCCAGCTGAGCTGAACCACACCCTCCAGCACACCGAACATGCAGTCGCCGGAATCACCGGCGCTGAAGATACGCTCGCCGGCGGCAAAGGCGCACACTTCTCCCTGGGAGGCGAGGGCACGCATCGTGTCGAGGGCGTGAACGGTCATGGCCGGTGGGCAACTGATCCCAGTGTGAGCCCCGGAGGTTAAGGGCTCCTTCAGCCCAGCACTCCTTCAGCTCAAGGCTGCTTCAGCCGAGGACGCCCTCAGCCGGCGGCCGTTGCTGAGAGAGAGAGCGCCAGCGGTGCGCCGAGGCCGCCACGGACGTCCTCCGGGACCAGGCGGCCATCATGGTCGGTGTCGAGCGCGTCGAACACCGCGTCGCTGCCGAGCCATTCCTCGCGGGTGATGCAGCCGTCGCCATCCATGTCGTTGAGCAGGAAGATCTCCTGGGCGGCATGGGCGAAGGCGGCTTCACCCTCCAGTTCAGCCAGCCGGTGGGCCAGCTGGGCTTCGAGCGTTTCGATCGCCTTGCAGAAGCCGCTGATGCCTTCCTCCAGCTTCTCGCTGGCCATGCGGTCGTTGGCCATGCGCGCCTCGAATCCGGCGCGATCAAGCTGCAGCTTGGCTTCGGAGGCCGCCGGCGCCTCCGCGTCGAGCTTCCGGATCAGAACCCCCTCCCGTTGCCGCAACTGGTCGAGCAGCTTGGGCGAGATCGTGAGCAGGTCGCAGCCGGCAAGTTCAATGATCTCCTCGATGTTGCGGAAGCTGGCTCCCATCACTTCCGTGGTGTAGCCGTGCGTTTTGTAGTAGTTAAAGATGCTGGTGACGGAGATCACACCGGGATCTTCCGGGCCCGGGTAGTGATCACGGCCGGTGTCCTGCTTGTACCAGTCGAGGATGCGGCCCACGAAGGGAGAGATCAAGGTGACGCCGGCTTCAGCGCAGGCCACCGCCTGGGTGAAACTGAACAGCAGGGTGAGGTTGCAGTGGATGCCTTCTTTCTCCAGCTCCTCTGCGGCCTTGATGCCTTCCCAGGTGGAGGCGATCTTGATCAGCACCCGCTCGCGGCCGATGCCGGCCTCCTCATAGAGGCCGATCAGCTTGCGGGCCTTGGCCACTGAGGCGGCGGTGTCGAAGCTGAGCCGCGCATCCACCTCCGTGGACACCCGCCCAGGCACGATGCGCAGGATCTCCTTGCCGAAGGTGACACAGATTTCATCAAGCGCTTCCAGCACCACGGCCTCGGCCGGTGCATCGGGGCCGATCACCTGGCGGGAGGCCTGCAGGGATTCGTCGATCAGGCCCTGATACAGGGGAATCTGGGCCGCCGCCAGGATCAGCGACGGGTTGGTGGTCGCGTCCCGAGGGGTGAACTGCTTGATGGCTTCCAACTCTCCCGTGTCCGCCACCACCACGGTCATGGCGGCGAGTTGATCGAGCAGGTTGGCCATGGCTGCACACACAAGCGTGGAGTCTCAAGCTACCGAGCAGCTTTGCGGCCCACTCCTGACCGTGCTCAACCCCGCACCGTTGCGGCCCCCTGAGCCGGGGTGGTCCTGCCAGCAGCTCCAGCTTGAGCGCCTGCAGCCGCAGCGGGATTGGGCGCCGGTTCGCTGGGGGCCACCTTTTCGAGCACCAGCAGGGCTTCGATGATCTGCCGGGCCACCGGCACCGCCACGGTGGAGCCGTAGGCATTGGACCCCTGGGGTTCGTCCACCACCACCAGCACCACGTAGCGGGGGTCCTCGATCGGCAGCGTGGCCACGAAGCTACAGATGCGGGCGCCGGCGATGTACACGCCGTTGAGGGCCTTCTGGGCCGTGCCGGTCTTGCCGCCGATCCGGTACCCCTCCATCTTCACGCCAGGACTGCTGCTGCTCTTCACCACCGATTCCATCCAGGCCAGCACCTGCTTGGTGACGGCCGGATCCAGCACCGGCAGGCCCTGGGCCGGTGGTGCGGCGTCCGCCAGACCTTCGCCCGAGCGCAGGCCGCGGGTGATGTGCGGGCTCACCAGCCGGCCGCCGTTGGCGAGCATGGCGTGGAGCTGCAGCAGCTTGAGCGGGGTGAGCGAGAAGCCCTGGCCAAAGGCCGCGGTGGCCGGCTCGATCGGTTGGGTGGTGAAGATCTCCCGGCTCTTGAGCTGACCGGCGACGGCTCCCGGCAGGTCGGTGTCCGGTGTCGTGTCGATGCCGATCCTGCGCAGCCATTCCCAGAACTGCGCCGGCTTCACCTGCCGCATGGCCAGCACCATGCCCACGTTGCTCGACACCTGCAGCACGGTGGGGAAATCGATCAGGCCGTTGCCCTTGCGGTCGTGGTTGAAGATCGGCCAGCCGCCGATTGTGAGCTGGCCGCTGTCGCTCACTTTTCCATCGGCCTTGATCGCTTTTTCCTGCAAAGCAATCGCCAGGTTGATCGGCTTGAAGGTGGAGCCCGGTTCGTAGAGATCCTGCACCGACCACTCCCGGAAGAGGGACGGCGAGAAGCTCCAGAACCGGTTGGGGTCGTAGCTGGGGGCGGAGGCCAGCGCCAGCAGTTCGCCATTGCGCACGTCCATCACCATGGCGGCGCCGCGTTTCGCCTTCCATTGCTTCATCTGCTTCACCAGCGCCTGCTGGGCCACCTGCTGCAGCCTGGCGTCGAGGGTGAGCTGAAGCCTCAGGTCGTCGCTGTAGAGGGCACCTGCCTGGATGCCGTCCGGCAGAGGGGTGCCATCGGCGCCGCGGCGCATCTTGCGCACGCCCTCGTGGCGGCGGAGTTCCTTGTCGCGGCTCTGCTCAAGGCCCGCCTGGGCCACCCGTTCGAGATTGAGGAACCCCACCACGTTGGCGAACAGCTGGCCCTGGGGATAGATGCGCTGGGGGTAGGCCTCTAGATCCAAGCCGCTGATGCCCAGCTCCCGCACGCGGCGGGCAGTTTCCGGATCCAGCTCGGTGGCGAGTTTCACTCCTGAGCGGCGTGGCCCCATGCTCTGAACGAGGGCGGTTTCCGGCATGGCCAGCACCGATGACAGCCTCTGGGCCACATCGGTGGGCGTGCGGACCAATTGCGGGTCATCGCCCGGAAAGTTGAAAAAGCGGGGATGGGCCCAGAGGGTGAAGCGCTCTTCATCGAGAGCCACCAGTCGCCCCTGGCGATCCACGATCGGCCTGCGGCGGCCGATCGGTTCCACCTGCTGGGTCTGAACGGCGCGCGCCCTCGACTGCAGCCGGTCACCTTCCTTGACCTGCAGCCAGGCGAGGCGGATCGACAGACCGACCAGGCCGGCGGCCAGCAGCAGGAAGACGGCCACTAGCCGTCCTGCCGGCACCGACTGCAACGCAACCACCCGACGGTTGCGGCCACCGCGCGCAGGGGGGTCGTTTCGCCGGATGGGCGCAGACGGCGCGGAACCGGTCCATCCCCTTGATCGCACCACCTCAGTAACCAGGACGAACGGTGCGCTGGCTGACGTCGAGCATGGTGGCGTTCACCTGGCCGAGCAGGGGGAGTTGCGCAGCGGCCTTGTGGTGATCCGATGGCGAGGGTAGATAAACGAGTTGGCGGATGCTCGTCGGGATCAACTGACCGGGCCGCCGAGCCGCCGTCAGGTGATGGCGCTCCAACTGGGCCACCGATTCCTGCAGGCGGTGCTCAAGCACCTGGGACGACTCCAATTCCTGGTAGCTCCTGGTCCATTGGCTCTGCCAGTGGACCGTGAGGGCTGCCAGACCGATCATCGAGCCGCCAAGGGCGATCAGGAGACCATCAGCAGCCTTGTGAAGCACGGCGAGAACTGGAGCTTGTCGCGCAACCTTGCGCGACGACAGAGAACCGTGGATGACGGCGAAGGAGCGCCGGTGAAGGGAGGGCGCTGCAGCAGGTGCGGCTGAAGGGACAGCGACCACGGGAATGTGCCTCGATCCGCCAGTGAACCATGCGTGCGCAGGCTCAGCAAGGCGACGTCAGCTTCCCAGCAGAAGCAGGTTGGTGAAGGTGAAGCCGTTCCAGAGGGAATGCAGCCACACACTTGCACTCAACCGGCCGCTGTTGAGCCGCAGCCAGCCCAGGGCCAGGCCCAGCACGAACAGGGCGGGAAGCTCCCCAAGACTCAGGTGCGCCACCGCGAAGATGGTGGCACTGATCACCACTCCCCAGCTGGGTCCAAGGTCGCGGGCCACCACCGGCAGCAGCACACCACGAAAGATCACTTCCTCGAACAGAGGAGCCAGCACAACGGCGGTGAAGGCGAAACACAGCAGGCCGAGGCTGCTGCGGTTGTTCAGCACCATCTCCAGCAGCGGATTGCTGCCACCGGGATCCGGCCAGATCTGCTGCTGCAGCCAGCCGGCGAAGCTCACCAGCGGCAGCACCATCAGAAAATACTGAAACGACCTACCCAAAGTGGGCGCCAGCGGCCGCCAGCGGAACTGCAGCCACCCCCCCTCGGGGCCGGCCTTGGGCAGCATCAGCAGCAGGATCGCCAGCGGAGCGGCGATGAGGCCGAGGTAGAGCGCCACCACGGTGAGGCCTTTCGCCAGGGAGGGTTCCACCTGCAGCCCGTCGAGCAACTGCTTCAGCACCGGGCTCACCAGCACCGGCGTGAGCACTTCACCCAGCAGCACGAAGCCGCCCGAGATCAGCAGGATCAGATCCACCGCCCCCAGCTCCGGTCCCACCAGCGGCGGCAGCGGGCTCGGTTTGGTTCTCACGCGCACCCAGGCCGCTCGCACCAGCAGGGCCAGGCCGGCCAGCAGGGCCAGGGCCGGCAGCGCGTTCGCCGCCAGCAGCTGGGCCTTGGCCCGGCGCTCTTCTGCAGGCAGGGCGCAGCGGTCCGCAGACCCGCCCAGTGCCTGGCAGGTGAGGCGCCGCTGAAGCGGGTTCTCCAGCGGTCGAGCAGCGGCCACCGGGTCGACGCCGGCCCTTGGGCTGCCCGCCAACAGGCTCCGGATCAGGGCGCTCTGGCCAGGGTCGGTGCCGTCATCGAGCCGCTCCAGCAGGGGGCGGGCTTCCTCGGGAGTGCCCGCACGGATCAGCAGCAGCGCCCGGGTCAACAGGGTGGAGCGCTGCTGGACGCGGGCAAACTCGGGGTCCTGATCGTTTTCGGCGCTGTCCGGCAGGGGCGGCAGCTGGGCCTGGCGCTGCAGTTCAGCCAGCAGTGAGGCTTCCGGCTCCTGGCCCACCACGGCGGCACGCCAGCTGGGGGGCAGTTGGGGCGCCGCCAGCGCGGCCAACTCAAGCTGGCGCCGGCCGAGATCGTTGCCTACCGATGGACGGGTGAGGCTTGCCACCAGGCCATTGACCCAGAGCAGCAGGCTGAGGGCCAGGCTGACGAAGGCCAGCGCCGTTTTCCAGGGGGGGATGCGTTGTCTCGGGCCTGCCGTTGTCACAACACGTCCCGTCTTTGCATCGATTGTGCCCTGAAGCCCTCCCATACGATGGCCTCGCTTGCGGCTCCATCCCTGTGCCCCTCCGGCTTCTTCTGGTCCGTCACGGGCTGAGCAGCTTCAACACCGAGCATCGGGTGCAGGGGCGCGACGACCTTTCCACCCTCACGAGCGAAGGCGTGCGTCAGGCCACCGCCACCGGTGAGGCTCTGCGCGGGCTTGACATCGCCGCCTCTTACACCTCGCCGCTCAGCCGCGCCAGCGCCACGGCCGCCGCCCTGCTGGAAGCCCATGGCGGCGGACAGCGCGCCGAGGCGGACAGCGGTCTGCTGGAGGTGGATCTGGGCCCCTGGAGCGGTCTGCTGAGCCGCGAGATCCGCGACCGGTTTCCTGCCGACTACGCGCTCTGGCGCCAGGCCCCCCACACCCTCGAACTGACCCGCCACGGCCAGCCCTACCGGCCGGTACCCGAACTCAGGCACCAGGCCGCCGATTTCCTCGAACGCCTGCTGGAGCGCCATCTGCCGGTGACAGACCCTGCGGCCGAAACGTCTTCGGCTGATGGGCCCGTGTCGGTGCTCGTGGTGGCCCACAACGCCATCCTGCGCTGTCTGCTGCTGGCGGCACTCGGTCTGCCCGCCAGCGACTTTCAGCGGCTGCGCGTGGATAACGCCTCCCTCTCGGTGCTGAATCTGCGCCGACGCCCCGATCACACCGTGGAGGTGCAGATCGAATCGCTCAATGGCACCGCCCATCTGGGTGTGCCGGTGCCACCGAAGGGGGAGGGGCCCCGCCTGCTGCTCGTGCGCCACGGCGAAACCGACTGGAACCGCCAGGGGCGCTTCCAGGGACAGATCGACATTCCGCTCAACGGCCATGGCCAGGAGCAGGCCGCCGCCGCCGGCCGTTTCCTGGCCGAGCTGCCGATCCAGCGGGCCTACAGCAGTGCCATGGCGCGGCCACGCCAGACCGCCGAAGCGATCCTGGCGCTCCACCCCGGCGTGCCACTCACCAGCCTGCAGGGCCTGGTGGAGATCGGCCACGGCCAGTGGGAGGGCAGGCTGGAGGCGGAGATTGAGGCCGGTTGGCCCCAGCTGCTGGCCGACTGGAAGCGGGCGCCCCACACCGTGCAGATGCCCGATGGGGAGAATCTTCAGCAGGTCTGGGATCGTTCGCTCGACACCTGGGAGCGGATCGCCCGCAGCCTTGCCGACGACGAGACCGCGCTCGTGGTGGCCCACGATGCCGTCAACAAAACCCTGCTCTGCGCCTTGCTCGGGCTCAGCCCCGCCGACATCTGGATGGTCAAGCAGGGCAACGGCGGCGTCACTGTCATCGATTACCCCGCCCGCCAGGCCAGCGGCCCTGTTTCCGCCTGGCCGGTGGTATCCAGCCTCAACCTCACCAGCCACCTCGGTGGTGTGATCGACCGCACGGCTGCCGGTGCGCTCTGATGGCGGCCCGCTTCCTGTCGCAGGTGCAGGTGCTGGCCGGTCCGGATCAGCCCCTGCGCCACCGCGATGTGCTGCTCGATGATGGCGTGCTGATCGGTTTCGATCAGGCCGCCGCCAGCGAGGCGCAGCATCGTGGTCTCGTGCCGCTGGTCGCCCACGACTGGCTGCTGGCCCCGGCCTTGGTGGATCCCCACAGCACCCTGGAGGAGCCCTTCGCTGGTCGGGCGGAAACCCTGGCCAGCCTGGTGGCCTCCGCGGCGGCGGCGGGCTATGGCACCGTGGCTTTGCTCCCCCGGGCCGGCAGTTGGCGGGACCGTCCGGAGCGGCTGCAGTTGCAGGCCCCAGATCCCTTTCTCCTGCCGCTCTGGGGGGCGTTCAGCCGCGGAGGACGCGGCCAGGAGCTGGCGCCCCATGGTGATCTGGCGGCGGTCGGCGCCATCGGCCTGGCCGAAGACGGCGCCCTGCCGCCCCTGGCGTTGCTGGAGCGCGGGCTGCGGCTGGCGGAGGCGGGGCCTCTGCCCGTGTTGCTTTCACCCCGCGACCCTGACCTCACCCTCGGCGGTTTCGTGCGGGAGAGCGTGGAGGCGCTCCGGGCTGGTTGGCCGCCGGATCCCGTGTTCAGCGAAACGCTGCCGTTGCAGAGCCTGCTGCAGCTGGCCCGCGCCCTGCCCGATGCTCCGCTGCGGCTGGCGAATCTCTCCACCGCTGCGGGGGTGGCCCTGTTGCGCAGCTCCGGGCTGCCGCTGCAGGCGAGCGTCTGCTGGTGGCACCTGGTGGCGGACAGCGGCAGCCTTGATCCGGTGGCAGAAGGCTGGCGCCTTGAACCCTCGCTGGGCAGCCCGGAGGATCGCCACGCCTTGATCCAGGCCCTTGCCGACGGGGTGCTCACAGCGGTGGCAGTGCATCACCTGCCGCTTGATGCCGAAGAACGCCTGCTGCCGCTCGATCAGCGCCGCCCCGGGCTGGCTGGTCATCGCCATGTGCTGCCTGCCCTGTGGCAGGAGCTGGTGGTGCAGCAGGGTTGGGCGCCTGCTGCGCTCTGGCAGCGTCTCTGCTGGGGCCCCGCCAGGTTGCTGGGGCTGGACGAAGAAAGGCTGGAGCCCGGTTCACGCCGCTGGTTGCTGTTCGATCCCGCCGCCGCTTCAACCCCGGAGGCAGCTGATCCCTATGCGTCGCGTGCGGCAAATCAGCCCTTCGAAGGTGAAACTGTCACTGGCCGGGTGCTGGCGGTGGGGGTGCTGCCGGATCTGTGGCGGGGGCCTCAGGAATGAGCAGCGGCGGAACCGCTGATTCACCACTGGCCTTGTCGTTTTCGCCGAGCTCACCCAGGCGATCCAGCGGCCAGAACCGGTAGAAGGCCCGGCCGATCACCTCTTTCTGGGGCAGGAAGGGGGAGCCGGGCCAGAAGCGTCCATCCCAGCTGTTGGCGCGGTTGTCGCCCAGCACCAGCACCGAACCGGCCGGTACCACGGTGTTGATGGTGCGGCAGGGCCCCGCTCCCTGGCTGTCGACGGGGCAGTAATTCTTGACGTATGGCTCATTGAGCAGCTTGCCGTTGATGCTCACCCGCCCGCGGGGATCCACGGCCACGCGCTCGCCCGGCAGGGCCACCACGCGCTTGATGTAGGCATCGCAGGCCGGTTCCTGAAGGCCCGGCAGTGAGCCCACCAGTGGAATGTTCACCAGCAGGCAGCGCAGCGGACCGCTGTTGCGATCCTTTCGCAGAGCCGGATCGAAATGGAACGGGGAGTTGAACACCAGGATTTCGCCCCGGCGTGGCTCGCGGTTCCGCAGCGACAGCTTTTCCACCAGCAGCCGGTCGTTGATCTGCAGCCCCGGCAACATCGAGCCCGAGGGGATGAAGCGGGCCTCCATCAGAAACTGGCGGATGCCCAGCGCCACCAGCAGGGTGATCAGGACGCTGCGCCAGAAGGCCCAGGCGCTCTCGGATTCACCGCCGCGATGGCCCTTCGGCGGAGGGGAAGGCTGCTCGGGGTTCGTGGGCGCTTCTGGAGGCCTTGGCAGATCCTCAGTGGTCAAGAGAGTTCGGGCAGCGGAGGGCGGGCGCCGGAGGCGCGAAGTGGCCGACTTGAAACCTTAAGCGCCCAGCCATGTTCCCTCGCGTTCCTACCCTGACCGAACCGCTCGGTGTTCATGGTCCGCCCCCGCTGGCATGCGATCCGGCCTTTTGCCAGCAATGCGTTGGCGCGCCGCTGGGACCGTTTCGTGGCGGTCTGGGCCAGCTTCAATCTGCTGTGGGTCTGCTTCGACCTCACCTACGTGCCGCTGCGCACCTTCTGGCTGCAGCGGAACCTCTATCCGCTGCCTTCGCTGCCGGTGGTCCTGCCGCTGCCGTTGCTGCCCGACATCACCCCCCTCTACGACCCGGTGAAGGGCATCGAACCGCACCGGGAAACCCAGGCCTACCTGGCCGCGTTCGAGCAGCTCGATCGTGCCCTTTCCGCGGGTGAGAGCGCGCCGGAGCTGCGTCGTCGGCAGGTGGAGCTCACCCAGCAGATGATCGACGACAACCCGTTCCTGGCTTCGGTGGGGGCGGGCACGCTGGAGAAGATCAAGAACCGCCTGCGCCAGCAGGCTGACCTGGATTCCGCCAAAGGCTCTGCCGAGAGGCTGCTGAGCGATGCATGGCTGCGCCAGCACCCCTGGGAAACGGAGCGCCGCTTCTGGCAGCAGCAGGTGCTGCCGCTGGTGTCCACCAACTACTGGCGATCAATCGATGAGAACGGCCGCCCGACCGACCACTTCTGGCGACTGGATCTGCTGGCGTTCCAGAGCGTCTTTCTGCTCGACATTCTCTTGCGCGCCGCCCGGCTGCGGCGGCGCATCCCCGGGCTGAGCTGGGGGGGAGCGCTGCTGCGCCGCTGGACCGATCTGCCACTGCTGCTCCCCTTCTGGCGCTGGCTGCGCCTGGTTCCCGTGGTGGAGCGGCTGCAGGTGAGCGGCCTCGTCAACTTCGAGCCGCTGCGCGCGGTGGTGAGCCGGGGAGTGGTGTCGCTGCTGGCCGTGGAGCTGTTCGAGGTGCTGGCCCTGCAGCTGGTGGATGGGGCTCAGGGACTGATCCGTTCCCCCCACTGGCCCCGGCGCATCCGGGCCCTGCGCAGCCACCAGACCGTGACGATCAACGAGGAGCGTGAGCTGGTGGAGCTGTTGCGCATCTGGGGCCCCCTGCTGCTCAACGACGTGATGCCGCGGCTGGCGCCGGAACTGCGAGCCCTGCTGAGCCACATCCTTCAGCAGAGCCTGCAGCAGACCGTGGTGCCTCAGGCGCTGCGCCAGCTTCAGCCGCTGCTGCAGGTGGAGCAGGAGCTCGCCCGCCAGCTGTCCGCCGGCATGGTGGACAGCCTCCTGGAGCTGTCCCGCAATGCCGGCCGGCGGCTGGAGTACCCGGACGACCGCCAGATCGACCTGATGCAGCGCTCCCTCGACCGTTTCTGGGAAGAGCTGGCCGGCAGCCTCGAATCGGGCCCCGCCGTGACGCGCAGTCAGCACCTGTTGTGCTCGCTGCTTGAGGAGCTCAAGCTCACCTATCTGGGCCAGATCAACCGCAGCGGCATCGATGCCCTGATCCGCGAGCTCGATCAGCTCACGGTGGAGCCGGTGCCTCCGGTCGAAGCAGCGTCTGCCACTGCTGGGGATCAAAGCCCGTGAGCACGGTGCCGCTGGCGCTGATCAGGAAGGGCCGCTTGATCAGCTTCCCGTCAGAGGCCAGTGCGGCCAACGCGGCTTCGTCGTCCATGGCTTTCACCACGGCGGAGCCCAGGGCGCGGTAGCTGACGCCGCTGGTGTTGAACAAGCGGCGGCGTTCGAGCTGGGCGAGGGCCAGGCGCAACTCCTCCAAGGAAGGAGGATGAAGGGTGATGTCAATCACCTCGGCGTCGAGGCCCTGCTCCTGCAGCCAGCGCAGGGCTTTTCTGCAGGTGGAGCAGGCGGCGTAGCTGTAGACCCTCAGGCCCACGCTCACTTCATGCCGACGAGGGCCTTGAGCGCACCAACCAGACTGTTGGAGCCCTTGCCGACGGCGGCATCCGGACGGGTGCGGATGGTGACATCCCCCGTGACGCTGGTGCGGCAGCTCAGGCGGTAGTTGGCCGGACGATCGGAGAGGTACACCTGTTCGACGTCGCTGCGGGGGGAGAGGTTGCGCTCGCCCTCCAGCACCTCGACGACGCAGGTGCCGCACTGGCCCAGGCCCCCGCAGTTGTTGAGGTTGTTCAACCCTTTGTAGGGGTTGATGCCAGCGTCGAGTGCCGCCTTGCGGAGGTTCGCCCCCTCGATGCAACCGACGTTCTGGCCTTCGTTTTCGAACCGGATCGTGGGCACGGCAGGGAGGGAGTCTGGGCGCCGACCAACCTACCTGCAGGCGGTGGCCCTTGCCCGTGAATGCAACGCTTGTTGGCCCATTCCCCAGGCTCGGCGTCGCTGTCGCGGGATTGCCAATGGGCTGCCCAGCCCGCGGTGCCGCCTAGCATCGCTGACAACGGATCCTGGGCCTTGGCGTCAGCTGAAGTTTCTCCTCTGATCGATCCGCTCGAACCCGAGGGTTACGACCTGGTGGTGCAGCGGTTGATCCCGGGCTACGCCAGCCTGGCACGCTTGGCTGTGGCCTTGCTTGCCGCTTCCCCGCTCGCCGCTCCTGAGGGCGCCGAGGTGCTGGTGGCCGGATGCGGCACGGGGGCTGAGCTGGTGGAAGCCGTTGCTCAACGCCCCGATTGGCAACTCACGGCGATCGACCCTTCAGCGGCCATGCTCGCCGCCGCAAGGCAACGCCTCGGCGAGGCTGCCCCGATCCGCTGGCTGCAAACCACGGCAGAGGCGCTCACGAACGAGCAGGGGTTCGCCGGCGCTCTTTCCGTGCTCGTGCTCCAGTCGCTCCCAGACGACGGCACCAAGCTGGCGTTCCTGAGTGCCTTGGCCCGCTGTCTGCGGCCCGGCGGCCAACTGGTGCTGGTGGATCTGATGCGGCCGGCCCTGCCGCTCCTCCAGGAGCAGATCACCGAGGCCTGGCTCGGCTTTCAGAGGGTGAGCGGCCTCGAACTGGATGCCGACCGGATCGCCCCCCTCACCCAGGGCCTCCATCCGATCGGCGATGCCCGCCTCACGGCATTGGTGAATGCCGCAGGTTTCGGCGACCCTGCACGCATCTTTCAGGCCCTCGACTACGAAGGCTTTCTGCTCCAGCGCGTGGCCTGAGAGCAGACATTGCAGAGCCCCTGAGCACCGCCAGTGCACCGCCTGTGAGCGCCCTCATGGGGCAGCACGTGCGGCGTTGCCATCGCACAACTTGCCGCTGGACTTGGCTCTGCCTGTGGGGACGTTCAGGAAGTGAGCAAGCTCAGCGAGGGGCTGTTCAGCGCAGAACCTTTCGGGGCAGGCTCAATGTACCGATGCCCGAGGAAGGCGGCTGGGCCTGGTTGTGGTGCAGGGGCGCTGGTGCGCTTGGCAGACGGCTCAGTCGGGGCAGGACGGCAGGGCGGGATCCCATCACCGAGATCAACGGAATGAACACGGCCATCAGGCCGATCAAGCCGCCCGCAACGGCCGAGCTGGAAAACAGGAGGGATTCCGTACTGAATGGGTCCTCGCCAGGGTCGGCGTCGGATTCAGTGAGCGTGGAAGGGAGGTCTTCGGCTGGAAATCGAGACTGGGCGGAGTCCATGGACGGGGATTGAGGGACACCCCCCGAGCTCAGGATTGCGGCACGAAAGGCCGAAACGCCGTGGGGCTCGGGTGGCAGATCCAGAGCAGGAACAGCGCTGCTGGGGCAGGTCTGTAACGTCTGCTGCAAAAATGGTGGAGTTCATCCACCATTTCGGCATGGATCTTGGCTCGATTATGCCATCTTTTCGTTTTGCTTGCCGTGCGTCGTGTGGAACGCCTGTCAGGAGTCAGCGATCAGGCTGCCGGCCGTGACTGCTCAATGTGCTCCCGTTTGCTGTTCAGGTCGGTGGGAGCACGTTCCATGCCCTGAAGTAGGCGCCGGATCCCCTGCAGTTCGTCAAGGATGGATCCCAGCAATTGCTGGGTGATGGTGGAAGGGGCGTTGAGAACTTCCACTGTGACTTCCTTGATGCGAAGCACGTCACGGGCGAACCTGGCCACTTCGTTGGGGTGAAACAGCAGCGCTTCCTTCTGATCGGTGCGGTATTCGGGGTTGAGACGCCGTGGGTTGAAGGGAGGATTGAGATTGCGCGGTTCGGTGTTGGTGTAGCGATACACCGAGGCGCGCGAGCGGTTCAGAGCCCGCTGCACCTCATCGATGGTGATCAGGCCTTCCGGGGGTGCGTCGGCACTGAAGGACGGGGCGCCGGGGGGCGTGGAGTCTTGAGCGTGTGGGGGTACCGCAGGGGAACCAGGGCCAGGGCCGGCCACCCCACCCCCGAAAGCGCCCTTCGGATGTGTGGACATGAGACAAACCTTGGACTACTGGGACTCAAAAATGAATGTAGCAGAAATCGCCGCGGCGTTTGGGTTCCCGCCGAGCCTTTCGCCGTCGTTCTTGCCGCTCGCCCCTGCCGAGGGGCTCGGTGATAGCGTCCAGCCCCTGCTCCGGTTCGCTCGATGCGTGTCTCCCGCCTGATGCTGGTGACGCTTCGCGACGATCCTGCGGAGGCGGAGATTCCCTCCCATCGGCTGCTGCTGCGTGCTGGTTACATCCGCCGCATCGGTTCCGGGATCTACGCCTACCTGCCCTTGCTGTGGCGTGTGCTGCAGAAGGTGTCGGCCATTGTGCGAGAAGAGATGAACGCCACTGGGGCGCTGGAAACCCTTCTCCCCCAGCTGCAGCCCAGCGAGCTCTGGGAGCGCAGCGGCCGCTGGCAGGGCTACACCGCTGGGGAGGGCATCATGTTCCACCTGCTCGACCGCCAGGACCGTTCGCTTGGCCTGGGCCCCACCCACGAGGAAGTGATCACGGCTCTGGCGGCGGATCTGTTGCGTTCCTACCGACAGTTGCCGGTTTGTCTGTATCAGATTCAGACGAAATTCCGCGATGAGATCAGGCCCCGTTTCGGGCTGATGCGTGGCAGGGAATTCATCATGAAGGACGCTTATTCCTTCCACGCCGATGAGCAGGATCTCAAAGCGGCTTACGGCGTGATGGACCAGGCCTACCGACGCATCTTCGAGCGTTGCGGCTTGCGTGCCGTGGCGGTGGAGGCCGACAGCGGTGCCATCGGTGGTTCCGCCAGCCAGGAGTTCATGGTCACCGCCGATGCCGGCGAAGATCTGATCCTCGCCAGCCCCGATGGCCGTTACGCCGCCAACCAGGAGCGTGCCTGCTCCCGGGTGGAGCCGGCGGTGCCACTGGCAACGACGGCACCCCCCACCCTGCTGGCCACCCCCGCTCAGCGCTCGATTGAGGCGCTCTGCAGTGCCCATGGGTTTGATCCTTCCCAAACCGTGAAGGTGCTGGTGCTGCTCGCCCGCTTCGCCAGCGGTGGGCCCCTACCCGTGCTGGTGAGCCTGCGCGGCGATCAGACTCTCAATCCTGTGAAGCTCTCCAACGCGGTTTCCGCCCGCTGCGCCGATGCAGGCGCCTTGCTGAGCCTCGAGCCGATCACGCCTGAGCAAGTTCTGGCGGAAGGGCTTGAGCCCTGGCCGCTGGGGTTCCTGGGCCCCCACCTGCCTGATGCGCTGCTGCAAGGGGCTGCGAGCTGGCAGCAGCGCTTCCTGCGGCTGGCCGATCCGTCGGCCGCCGATCTCGGCGCTTTTGTCTGCGGTGCCAACAGCCTCGACCATCACCTGGTGGGAGCCTGCTGGGGCGAGGCCATGCCCACGCCCGACACTGCGGATCTGCGCGCCGCCCAGCCGGGTGACCGTTGTCTGCACGACCCCGAGCAGCGTCTGGAAGCCAGCCGTGGCATCGAGGTGGGGCACATCTTCCAGCTGGGCCGCAAGTACTCCACTGCCCTGGATGCCTGCTTCACCAATGAGGCCGGAGTGGAGGAGCCGCTGTGGATGGGTTGCTACGGCATCGGTGTGTCACGGCTGGCCCAGGCGGCGGTGGAGCAGCACCACGACGCCAACGGCATTTGCTGGCCGCTACCGATCGCGCCCTACGAAGTGATCGTGGTGGTGGCGAACATGCAGGAGCCTGTGCAGGTGGAACTGGCCGAGCGACTCGATGCAGCCCTGGAGGCCGGCGGGCTCGAGGTGTTGCTCGATGACCGCCCCGAGCGCGCGGGTGTGAAGTTCAAGGACGCCGACCTGATCGGCATTCCCTGGCGGGTTGTGGTGGGGCGCGGGGCCGCCCAGGGCCAGGTGGAGCTGGTGGAGCGCCGCAGCGGCGAGCGGCAGGAGCTGGCCGCCGCTGATCTGCCCGCCCAGCTGATCGCGGTGGTGGAAGCGGGCCGGCTGGGCCGGGGCGCACCCTCCTGCTGAGGCCTCGGGCTTGCGTGCCTGGGAACTCGCTGGCACGGCTTATAGAGTTTCCCGATTCAATCAGGAGCACCGATGGCCGCGCACCCCTGGCGTTTCGAAGCAGGCCAAGGCACCTTCCGGCCCTTGTTGCTCGCCGTTCAACGTCTCGGCCGCCGGCTGATGGCGTCGGCCCTGATGGTCGCGCTTTGCCTCTCCCTCACGCTCACGGCCTGTGGCAGTGCCACCGGCAACCTCAGCGGCGTCTACGTGGACGACACCGTGACCGTGGCCCAGAGCCTGCTGAGCACCATCGCCCTGGAGCAGGACGACCCCGCCCGCAGCGCTGCCGAGACCGACGCCCGCGCCCTGATCTCTGACTACATGGCGCTTTACCGCCCCCGGGCGAACGTGAACGGCCTGCCCTCCTTCACCACCATGCAGACCGCCGTCAATTCGCTGGCCGGCCACTACACCAACTACGCCAACCGCCCGCTGCCCGACGCGTTGCGCGCCCGCCTCGAGAAGGAGCTCAAGAAGGCTGAAACCAACGCCGTGCGCGGCGCCTGAAGCCCGGACCACCCCCGCCGGGATCACGGATGCCGCTGGGGGGTTTACGAAGGGGCAGCTGATCTGAGAGGCTCTCTGTTTGTGCTTAGAAGCGGCTTCGGGCCGCTGTTTCCTTCTTGGCCAATGTCGTCGTCATCGGTGCTCAATGGGGTGACGAAGGCAAGGGAAAGATCACCGATCTGCTCAGCCGCTCCGCCGATGTGGTGGTGCGGTATCAGGGGGGTGTGAACGCCGGTCACACGATCGTCGTCGACGACAAGGTGCTCAAACTGCACCTCATTCCTTCCGGCATTCTTTATCCCGACACCACGTGCCTGATCGGCTCCGGCACGGTGGTCGACCCGAAGGTCATGCTCGGTGAGCTCGACATGCTCGCCACGTTCGGCATCGACATCTCCGGCCTGAAGCTCGCCTCCACGGCCCACGTGACCATGCCTTACCACCGCCTGCTGGATCAGGCGATGGAGCAGCGCCGCGGCGATCGCCGCATCGGCACCACCGGTCGGGGCATCGGCCCCACCTATGCCGACAAATCGGAGCGCAACGGCATCCGGGTGCTCGACCTGCTCGATGTGGACCGGTTGCGGGATCGCCTGTTGGCTCCCCTGGCCGAAAAGAACCTGATCCTGGAGCGCATCTACGACCTGCCGCCGCTCGATCCCGAGGAGGTGATCCTTGAGTACGCCGCCTATGGCCAGCGGCTGGCGCCCCACGTTGTCGACTGCACCCGCACGATCCACGAGGCCGCCCGTGCCCGCAAGAACATCCTGTTCGAAGGGGCCCAAGGCACCCTGCTCGACCTTGATCACGGCACCTACCCCTACGTCACCTCGTCCAATCCGGTGTCCGGTGGCGCCTGCATCGGCGCAGGGGTGGGCCCCACGCTGATCGACCGTGTGATCGGTGTGGCCAAGGCCTACACCACCCGCGTGGGCGAAGGGCCTTTCCCCACCGAGCTCGAAGGCAGCCTCAACGATCACCTCTGCGATCGCGGCCATGAATTCGGCACCACCACCGGCCGGCGGCGCCGTTGCGGCTGGTTCGATGGCGTGATCGGCCGCTATGCCGTTCAGGTGAACGGCCTCGATTGCCTGGCGATCACCAAGCTTGATGTGCTCGATGAGCTCGACGAGATCCAGGTGTGCGTGGCCTATGAGCTCAACGGCGAGCGCATCGACCACTTCCCGAGCAGTGCCGAGGATTTCGCCCGCTGTCAGCCGATCTTCGAAACGCTGCCCGGCTGGCAGAGCTCCACTGCCGACTGCCGCCAGCTTGAGGAGCTGCCGGACACGGCAATGGCTTATCTCCGCTTCCTCGCCGAGCTGATGGAGGTGCCGATCGCCATCGTGTCCCTCGGGGCTCAACGTGACCAGACGATCGTCGTGGAGGATCCGATCCACGGTCCCAAGCGGGCCCTGTTGAGCGCGTGATGCCCAGACAATTTGATGTCGTCGGCATCGGCAACGCCATCGTGGATGTGCTGGTGCAGGCGGATGATGCCTTCATTGCTGCCCATGGCCTCACCAAAGGCACCATGGCGCTGGTGGATGAAGCCCAGGCCGATCGCCTCTACGCCGCCTCTGGCCCTGGCCTTGAAACCTCAGGCGGATCCGCAGCCAACACCTTGGCGGGCATCGCCCAGCTGGGCGGCCGCGCCGGTTTCATCGGTCGTGTCCGCAACGATCAGCTGGGCGGGATCTTCGCCCACGACATTCGTTCTGTGGGAGCTCACTTCCAGACGCCCCCCACCACGTCCGGTCCCTCCACGGCCCGCTGTCTGATCCTGGTTACCCCCGACGCCCAGCGCACGATGTGCACCTATCTGGGGGCCTCGGTGACGCTCGATCCCGCCGACCTCGACCTGGAGCTGGTGGGGCAGGCGAAGGTGCTCTACCTGGAGGGCTATCTCTGGGATTCCGAGCCGGCCAAGCGGGCTTTCATCGCCGCTGCCGAGGTGGTGCGCGCCCATGGTGGTGAGGTGGCCCTCAGCCTCTCCGACGGTTTCTGTGTGGAGCGCCACCGCGCCAGCTTCCTCGAACTGGTGGATGGCCACGTGGATCTGCTCTTCGCCAACGAGCTGGAGATCTGCTCCCTCTATGCCACCGACAGCTTTGAGGAGGCGGTGGACCGGGTGCGTGGTTGCTGCAAGGTGGCCGCGCTCACCCGCAGCGAAAAGGGATCGCTGGTGCTGGCCGGAGGGACCAGTCACACGATTGCGGCATATCAGCTGGGCCCCCTGGTGGACACCACCGGCGCCGGCGACCTCTACGCGGCCGGCTTCCTGCACGGCTACACCCAGGGCCAGAGCCTTGAGGACTGCGGTCGACTGGGCTCACTCTGCGCCGGCCTGGTGGTCACCCAGCTGGGACCCCGACCCCAGGCCTCCCTGCAGGATCTGGTGCGGCTGCATCTGGGCTGAGCCGGCCAGCTCATCCTGCAGCCACAGGCCATAGGCGCCTTCAGTCTGGGCCGGCCAGTGGATCCACTCCGGCGTGTCGTAGCTGTGCAATGCGTGCAGGCGCCGCCTCAACGCCTCCAGCTGGGTGGCGCTGGTTTTGATCAGCAGCTGCACTTCCGTGCTGCGCTCCATCCTTTCTTGCCAGTGATAGAGCGAGGTGATCGGCAGCAGGCTGACGCAGACCGCCAGCCGCTCCTCCAGCAGGGCCTGCGCCAGCCGCTCAGCATGGGCGGCGTCCGCCTCGGTGGTGAGCACCAGTGTGAGCGCCGTGGCAGGGTCGTTGGAAGGCGGTGGCATGGCTAGAGCCAGCGGGCGGGCTGGCCCAGCTTCTCCAGCAGCTCTGTCAGCGGCAAGCCTTCCACCCCTGGGGGTTCGGCGGGGCGCGCCAGCAACAGCAGCTGCAGATTTCTGGCGGCACAGAGCTGTTGCCAGCCGCGCTCTGTGTGCCCACCCGACTGCCGGCAGAGCACCGCGCTGATCTGCCACTGCCGCAGCAGCGCCTGCTCGATGCCGAGGGCCGCCCCCCCCAGTGGGCCGCCCGCCGGCCGCAGGCAGGCCAGGTGGGCATCCGGCAGCCCCGCTGCCCGCGCCTGCTGCAGGCTCGCGGGTGTGGGCAGCACCCGTGCGAAGAGCTCCACCCCGCTGGCATGGGCAGCGGCGGTGGCCAGATGGCGAGCACCGATCGCCAGCAGCAGCCGTTGACCGCGCAGATCTTCCTTCCCCAGGGCCTGCAGATCGCTCAACAGGGTCTGCCGCGGGGCGAGGTGCGGCTCCAGCGGCCGCAGCAGCCGCAGCAGCGGTTGCCCCAGCGGCTGGCAGGTCGTCGCCAGCTGAGCGCTGATCTGCACCGCAAAGGGATGGCTGGCGTCGATCACCCATTGGTAGGGGCGCCGCTGGAGGCGCGCCGCCTCCAGGTGCCGCTGGATGCCGGCGCTGCCCTGCATCGCGCCCACCTCCAGCAGCAGCCGGGGGTGCGGGGAGTAAGCGCGCCCCGCCGTTTGGCTCACCACGGAGACGGTCAGCTCCCAGCCGTTCGCCAGCAGCGCCCCCGCGAGCCAGGGACCTTCACCGGTGCCGCTGATCAGCCACAGGCGCCCGCTGGTGCATTTCACGGCCGTGCATCAGGATGTGGCCCGCCGGTGCGGACGGAGAGATGAATCACTGCTTGCTGGAGGGGGTGGTGCTGGAGGCGCCCCAGGTGCGCTACACCCAGGACAACCAGACGCCGGTGGCGGAGATGGCCGTGCAGATCGACGGGCTGCGCCCGGATGACCCGCCCGGCCAGGTGAAGGTGGTGGGCTTCGGCAATCTGGCGCAGGACCTGCAGAACCGCGTTCAGGTGGGCCAGCGCTTGGTGCTGGAAGGGCGCCTGCGCATGAACACTGTGAACCGCCCGGATGGCACCAAGGAGAAGCGGGCCGAGTTCACCCTCTCCCGGCTCCATCCCCTCGGCGGAGCTGTGGTCGGTGCTGGCGGAAGCGCCGACCCATCCAGGGCGCCGGCGCCAGCTCCTGCGCCGATGGGGGCCTCACGGGCCGCCGCTCCTGTGCGCCAGCCGGTGCGGCAGAACCCGCCACCTGCCGCTCCCGCCCCGGCCACACCCACCTGGAATTCCGCTCCTCTCGTGCCTGACACCCAGGAGGAAGACGAAATCCCGTTCTGATCAGGAGACAGGGCATGCGTGAACCAACCTGCGCGCGTGGCTGAAGCAAGCGGGCGTGCCCTGCTGAACGAATGGGCCGGATGCGCTCGGATGAGGGGGTTGGCGGCCAAACGGCCGTCGCCACTCCCACCACCGGACGTTTCAGTCGGTCTGCAGCTTCTCGCGGGCCTGGTCGAGCATCTGGCCCAGTTCGCGCTCCAGGGCTGCCAGATCGAGGCGCAGCTCACTCCAGCGGCCCGCATCGATCTGACGCAGCAGCCAGAGCCGGTCTTCGGTGAGCTGATCGAGCAGCACCCGGTTGCTCGGTGCCTGTGCGGCTCCAGTGGGGTTGGCTGAGGCTGCCGCCCGGCCGGCATCAACGTTGGCGGCTACCGCAGGGTCGAGGCCGTCGGCAGGCGGCGACAGGGACATGGAGGCGGATCGCTGGCGTTGCCTCTCCATCCTGCACGGCTTTGCTGGAGGATGGGTCCATGCAAGCCCTCACCTCCCCCGGCAGCCTGCTCACGATTCTCGGAGCGGTGCTCACCGTGATCGGTTCGATCGCGTACGTCACCGATAGCCCGAACATCAGCCTGGCCGGTGTCTTCTATGGCATCCCTGTGTTGTTGGGTGGCCTGGCGCTGAAATCCTCGGAGTTGCCGCCTGCCGAACGGCTCACCCCCCCGGCCACCTATCAACGTCTGCGGGAGGAGACGGCCAGCGAGCCGCTGCGAAAAGTGCTCAAGGACGTGACCCGTTGGCGCTACGGCCAGAAGGCCCACCTGGAATCCTCCCTCGAAGCCCTCAAACTCTGGGACGAGGACAGCCCGCCCGAGCTGGTGAGCGTGGCTGAGCTGGAGCAGGGCGGTGCTTATTGCCTGATCCTGCGCTTCCGTCTCAATGGCGTGAGCCTGGAGCGTTGGCAGGCACGCCAGGAGCGCCTTGGTCGTTTCTTCGGCCCGGGCCTCACGGCCGAGTTGCGGCCGCTCGATGCCTCGCTCCTGGAGCTGGCGCTGCTCCCCACGGCGGCTGTCAGCCCCGAGCCTGTGCCCTGATCTCCGCACCTCCCCAGGGCCTCCGACGGCTCTGAACCCGTGGCGTTCCACCGCCCGGGCACAGCTCGGTACCAGCCCATCCCGGCCACGGACCCGTCCACTCCAGTCCAGCCCGGTACCCGCCAGCGCCGTCGATCCCGGCCCGCTCTCCTCAGTCTCTCCACCCACCATCACCCCGCAGTCCATTGAGCCAGGACCCCTTGATCAGCGCCGAGGACAGCCTGCGGGTCTCCGTCCTCAGCGAGGCCCTTCCCTACATCCAGCGCTTCGCCGGCCGCCGGGTGGTCGTCAAGTACGGCGGTGCGGCCATGGCCCACAAGTCGCTGCAGGAGGCGGTGTTCCGCGATCTGGCCCTGCTCGCCTGTGTGGGGGTGCGGCCGGTGGTGGTGCACGGCGGCGGCCCGGAAATCAACGAGTGGTTGACCCGGCTGGCGATCAAGCCCACGTTCCGTGACGGCCTGCGCGTCACCGATGCCGACACCATGGATGTGGTGGAGATGGTCCTGGTGGGCCGTGTAAACAAGCAGATCGTCAACGGCCTCAACCGCCTGGGCGGCAGGGCCGTGGGGCTCTCCGGCAGTGACGGGAGGCTGGTGGAGGCCCGCGCCTGGGGCGGTGGCTCCCACGGACTGGTGGGGGATGTGGCTGCCGTGAACCCCGCCGTGCTCGCTCCCCTGCTTGACGCGGGCTACATCCCGGTGATTTCCAGTGTGGCCGCCAATGCCGAAGGCCAGGCCCACAACATCAACGCCGACACGGTGGCGGGTGAGTTGGCCGCTGCCCTGCAGGCCGAAAAGCTGATCCTGCTCACCGACACCCCCGGCATCCTCACCGACCGCGACGATCCCAGCTCGCTGTTGCGCCATCTGACCCTGGCCCAGGCCCGCGAGCTGATTGCCAACGGCGTGGTGGCCGGTGGCATGACCCCCAAGACCGAATGCTGCATCCGCGCCCTGGCCCAGGGGGTGGGGGCCGCTCACATCGTTGATGGTCGCGTCCCCCATGCCCTGCTGCTGGAGGTGTTCACCGATGCCGGCATCGGCACGATGGTGGTCGGTCGCTGCCAGCCGGATACCGTTGCCGCCTCGCCCGTCCGCCGCTCCGGCTTGCCTGGCCATGGAGGATGAGTCCTTGCTCAGCGCGCGCCGCGCTCTCGAGCGGGGCGACTACGGCCAGTGTCTGCGATTGCTTCAACCCCTGGCCGACCAGCACCCACCCAGTTCCCCGTTCGGCGGTCAGCTGCGGCTGTTGATGGTCACCGCCTGGATCGGCCAGGGTGACACCGCCGCTGCTCAGGCCTGCTGCCGCAGCCTGCGCGCCAGCACCGATCCTGAACTGCGCCTGCAGGCCAGGGATCTGCAGATGATCCTCGATGCCCCGGCGCTGCAGCGTCCGGCCAATTGGTCCCTCACCCTGCCGAGCCTGGGTGGGGCCGAACCCCTGGAAGGCCGGCTGAAGTCTGCCAGCCGCTGGATGCCGCGCCGCGATGGGCCGCCTGAGCCGCCGCCGCCACCGGTGGGCCCCACGCGCCAGCCCCTTGGTTTCGCCGTGGTCGCCCTGGTGCTGCTGCTGGTGCTCACCCTGCTGAGCGGATGCCTGCGGGTGGACACGGAGCTGCAGTTTCCGGGCCCGGGGCGGCTGCAGCTCACCCAGGTCTGGAGCAGCGACACCGGCCGCCAGCTCCCCTGGCAGCAACGCTTCGCCTCGGCCGTGGCGGAGGCCGATCCAGGTGCCCGCCTGAGCCTCAAGGGAGACGGCCCCCGCCAGGTGCTGCGCAGCCCCTCCCTGCCGGCGGTGGAGATTCAGGCCCTGCTGGCACGCACCACGACCCTGGCCGCTGAACGGATCGGTGTGGAGCTGCCCCCGCCCCGCCTCGAACTGAGCGAGCGGAACTGGCTGCTGGGGGTGCGCCAGCACCTGTGGCTGGAGCTCGATCTTCAGCCCCTTGACGCCGTTCCGGGCCTCGATCTCCAGATGGTGCTCCGTCCGGTTTCTCTCGGCGCCGTGCGGCAGGCCGCCCCCCGGCCGGCCGCTCGCGAAGGAACCGGTGTGCGCTGGCCCCTTGCCACCGGCGCCGCCAATCGGCTGGAGCTGCTCACCTGGCGCTGGAGCAGGCTGGGTCTGGGTGGGATGGTGATCCTGCTGCTGCTCTGTGCCGCCCTTGCCCTGCAGCGGTTGCGCTGGTCATCGGGGTTCGGCTGGCCCGAGCTGCCCGTTCCCCAGGACGCCGACGGGGCCTGATCAACGCCGCCTTTCCAGGTGCGCCGGCGCAGAGGTTCTGTTGCAGAGTGACTGGGAGCCGCTTGCCAGCCCCGAGAGGCTCTGCCTCTCAGAGCTCCATCGGATCGGGATCGATGCTGAGCGTCACTCGGCCGTCGAGGCCCTGGCGCAGCGCCTGCTCCTCGGCCAGGGGCAACGGGGTGCCGGCCGGCCCGTGCAGCAGCAGTTGCCAGCGGTGCCGACCGGCCACCCGCGCCACCGGTGCTGGTGCCGGCCCGATCAGCTCCCAGCCTGCCGCCTCCACCGCCGGGCGCACCCGCTCCGCCAGTGCGGCGGCGGTGGTGGCGGTGGCGCTGGCGGAGTCACCGGCGAAGCGCAGCAGACAGGCACGGCTGAAGGGCACCAACCGGGCCTGACGGCGGAGCCGCAGCTCCTCGTCGAGGAAGCGCTCGTAGTGGCCATCGATCAGGTGACAGATCACCGGATGGTCAGGGCTGTAGGTCTGCACCAGCACGGATCCCGGCCGTTCGCCCCGACCGGCCCGGCCGGCGAGCTGCAGCAGCAGCTGCAGGCACTGTTCCGCGGCGCGCAGATCGGGCCGGTGCAGCAGACCATCAGCCGCCAGCACCGCCGCCAGCGTCACCCGGGGCAGGTCCATGCCCTTCGCCAGCATCTGGGTGCCCACCAGCACGTCAGCGTCTCCGGCGGCGAAGGCTGCCAGCAGACGCCGGTGGCCGTCACGGCCGCGGGTGGTGTCGCGGTCGAAGCGGAGCACCCGCAGCCCTTCCAGCTCCTTCTCCAGCTGCTCGATCACTCGCTGGGTGCCGGCGCCGAAGGGTTTGAAGGCGGTGGAACCGCAGTGGCCGCAGCGCTCGGTGATCTCCTGGCGGTGGTCACACCAGTGGCAGCGCAGCCAGGCACGGCCCTCACGCTGGCGGTGCACGGTGAGTGCCACATCGCAGTGGGGGCACTGCACCACTTCACCGCAGCTGCGGCAGCTGAGGAAGCTGCTGTAGCCCCGCCGCGGCACCAGCACCACCGCCTGCTCGCCACGCTCCTGCACCTGCTCCAGCCGCTCCATCAGGGCCCGGCTGATCAGGCGCCGGTGGCCATCGGCCAGCTCCAGCCGCATGTCCACCACGCTCACCGACGGGGTCTGGGCGCCGCCGATGCGCTCAGGCAGCCGCAGCAGGGTGGTGACTGGGCGCCTGCCGACGTCACCGTGGCCAAGTCTGGACGGTTGGCAGGCCAGCCAGGTTTCCAGGGAGGGGGTGGCGCTGCCCAGCAGCAGGCGGCCGCTGTTCCGGCAGCGGATCCGCGCCACGTCGCGGCAGTGGTAACAGGGCATGGGAGCGTCCTGTTTGTACGAGGTGTCGTGTTCCTCGTCCAGCACGATCAGACCGAGCGGCTGCAGCGGCAGGAACACGGCGGAGCGGGTGCCCACCACCAGCAACGGCTCGCCTTGCCGGGCCGCCAGGCAGCGGCGCCACACCTGGACCCGCCCGGCGTCGCTGACGCCGCTGTGGTATTCGAGAACGTCGCCGCCGAAACGGGCATGGCAGCGATCCAGCAGCTGGGGGATCAGGCCGATCTCAGGGGTGAGCAGCAGCACGCTTTCACCGGCCGCCAGCGCGGCGGCGGCGGCCTGGAGATACACCTCGGTTTTGCCCGAGCCGGTCACGCCCCAGAGCAGCAGCTCACTGCCCGGCGGCGAGGCCAGGATCGCCTCCAGGGCCTGCTGCTGGGCTGTGGTGAGCGACCGTGGCGTGCTGCGGTCGCCGCCGGGCAGGCCATGGGCACGAGCAGCCGTCTCCGGGCCCGGCAGACGGGCTGTGATGCACACCCCGCCCCCACGGCGCAGCCCCTCCACCACCGAACGGCTGAAGCCCCATCCGCCGCAGACATCGCGCAGCCAGGCCCCGCCCCCGCACTGGTGCAGGGCCACCAGCAACTGCTGCTGACGAGGACTGGCCGCTGCCGCGTCCGCCGTCGCGCTTACCCACTGGAGCGGGCGCGGCCCGGCCGGCTGGGATGGGCGCCACTGGCCAAGCCAGCCCGACGGCAGCGCTGATTTGAGCGTTTTGAACACCGTGGTGTGGCATTGATGGGCCACCTCCTGTAACAACTCCTGCAAGAGGGGATGCACGGCGGCGCGCTGATGCACGGCGGTGATCGCCAGCAGCCGCGCCGCCTGCAGATCGGGCGGAAGGGCCTGGAGCGCCTCCACCACCAGTCCCACATGGGGCCGTCCACGCAGTGGCACCCGCACCAGATCGCCGGCGGCGATCTCAAGATGCTGGGGATTGGCATAGGTGAAGATGCGGCCTTCCCGGCCGGCTTCCACCCAGACCTGCCAGTAGATCACTGCCGTGGAGGGTGGGGCGTGTGCATCGGCCACGACGAGCTGCTGCGTTTGCCTTGCAAACACCATGGGTGTTTCTTAAGGTGATCAGGTTGAGCAGTCCAAACGGCTGCTGTCGGAACCAGGCAGAGTTCCGTCCAGAGGGAAGATCTGAAGCCAGCCATACGGATTTTTCTCCGCAGGGCTGCTGGGTCTGCGACCACCCCTGACAGCCCTGCTCTGGCCTTCGCGCCGCCGTTGTCGTTTCCGGTCTGGTTCCATCTCGTTAGGGCGCTCGATTTCCCATCGTGCCTGGCACTTCGGCGAATGCCGCGGGGCCTCGGCATGTTGGTTGACGTCGATGCCATCACGCCAACGGGGCGACCTCTCCAGAACGCTTCTCCCAGCCTTCGTTTTCAACCCGTTTCGCCCTTCCCCCTATGAGCCCAGCTGCTGCGGCCAAGCCCAAGATTCCTGCTGCCACCATCCTCGCGGTGTCCTCGCCCAACGGTGAGGAAACGTTGATCCAGCCCAAACCCGCGAAGGCTGTCAAGAGCAGGTCCAAGCCCGCTGCTGCCGCAGCCTCTGCCGAAGGTGAAGCGACAGCCACCACCAAGGCGGCGGCCGAAGCCAAGCCCAAGGCCACCCGCACCCGCAAGCCGGCGGCGGCCAAAGCCGCCAAGGTGGCAGCGGCTCCTGTCAAGGACGCTGAGGCGGTGGACGCCGTTGATGACGTCGAGTCGCTCGACCTTGATGGCATCGCCGACGAGCTGCTCGCCCAGGCCGACGACAGCACCAAGGCCAAGAAGGAGGCCAAGGCGGCTTCCGCCAAGGCTCTGGCCAGCATCAAGGTGGGCCCGAAAGGTGTGTACACCGAGGATTCGATCCGGGTTTACCTCCAGGAGATCGGCCGCATCCGCCTGCTGCGCCCCGATGAAGAGATCGAGCTGGCCCGCAAGATCGCCGACCTTCTCCACCTCGAGGAGCTTGCCGCCCAGTTCGAGCAGGACAACGGCCACTACCCCGACACCAAGGAGTGGGCGGTGCTGGTGGACATGCCGCTGGTGAAGTTCCGCCGCCGCCTGATGCTCGGCCGGCGCGCCAAGGAAAAGATGGTGCAGTCGAACCTGCGCCTGGTGGTGTCGATCGCCAAGAAGTACATGAATCGCGGCCTTTCCTTTCAGGATCTGATCCAGGAAGGCAGCCTCGGCCTGATCCGTGCCGCTGAGAAGTTCGATCACGAAAAGGGCTACAAGTTCTCCACTTACGCCACCTGGTGGATTCGTCAGGCGATCACCCGCGCCATCGCCGATCAGAGCCGCACCATCCGCTTGCCTGTTCACCTCTACGAAACGATTTCCCGCATCAAGAAAACCACCAAGGTGCTCAGCCAGGAATTCGGCCGTAAACCTACCGAAGAGGAGATTGCGGAGAGTATGGAGATGATGATCGAGAAACTGCGTTTCATCGCCAAATCCGCCCAGTTGCCTATCTCCCTGGAAACCCCGATCGGCAAGGAGGAGGATTCCCGCCTTGGCGATTTCATCGAGGCGGATATCGAGAATCCCGAGCAGGATGTGGCCAAGAATCTGCTTCGTGAGGATCTCGAAGGTGTGCTTGCCACCCTCAGCCCGAGGGAGCGCGATGTGTTGCGCCTGCGCTACGGCCTTGACGATGGCCGGATGAAAACCCTTGAGGAGATCGGTCAGATCTTTGACGTGACCCGCGAGCGCATTCGCCAGATTGAAGCCAAGGCGCTGCGCAAACTGCGGCACCCCAATCGCAACGGGGTGCTGAAGGAGTACATCAAGTAACCTCCAATCGTCAGCGTTCCCTCCGTTTTGCCCGCATCGGTCGTCGCGTCTGCCGGGTCTACCCCGGCAGCGAGGGTCACCATTGTTCTGCCCACCTTCAACGAGCGGCAGAACATCCAGCCCATCCTCCAGCAGTTGCTGGCTCTGCGTGATCGCTTTCAGCTGGAGGTGATCGTCGTTGACGATGATTCCGCCGATGGAACGGCTGATTTCGTCAAGGAACTGGCGCATGGGGAGCCTTGCCTGCGCCTCATCCGCCGCGTGGGGCGCTCAGGCCTCTCCAGCGCCATCAAAGAAGGCCTGCTGGACAGCACCGGCGATCTTGCCGTGGTGATGGATTGTGATGGCCAGCATGAGCCCGCGTCGGTGGCGGCGGCGCTGGAGCTGTTGCTGGCCCGCAACGTTGATCTGGTGATCGGCAGCCGCTTTCACCCAGAGGCTTCCATCAAGGGGTTGAGCGACAAACGGGAAGGGGGATCGGTGCTGGCCAATCGCCTGGCACGTTTCACCCTGCCCCGCTATCGCCACCTCAGCGATTTCATGAGTGGCTTTTTCGCCCTGCGCCTCGACCGCTGCCTGCCGATGATCCGGCAGGTGGATTCTCAGGGGTTCAAATTTCTCTACGAGCTTCTGTCGATCAGCCGCGGGCATCTGATTGCCGAAGAAACCCCGCTCACCTTCCAGCCCCGCACCTTCGGAAGCTCCAAGCTGGACATCTCCGTTCTGTGGGACTTCGGCGTTTCGATCATCCACACGTTGCTGCTGCGGATGGTTCCACGGCGTGCTGTGAGTTTTGCCCTGGTTGGTGTTTCCGGGATCGGCGTGCAGCTGTTGGTGTCCAACCTCTTAATCCTGCTGGGCTTCTCCTTCGTGGCCTCGTTGCCACCGGCTGTGATCGCCTCGGCCTGTAGCAATTATCTCGTGAACAACACCCTCACCTTCCGCCACCTGCGGCTCAAGGGTTTCCCCCTGTTTGCCGGGCTTGTCAAGTTTCTGGTGGTGGCCTCGTTGCCGATGCTCGCGAATATCGGCCTGGCCAGTGTGTTTTACACGAGGGTGGCGAGTGACACCCTCTTCGCCCAGATCGCCGGTATTGCCGTGGTGTTTGTGTGGAACTACGCTGCTTCATCGCGTTTTGTCTGGAACACCCCCTGAGCGGAAGTCTTCCGCTTGCACCCGATGGCCATTGACCTGATCGCCATAGACCTGATCGCCTTTGGTTCGATTTCCCTGGCTCTCATTCCCCTCGATTCAGACCCTTCTCGGCTCCAGTTGGATGTGTTGAAATCCGATCTGTCTCAGCGCCTCACCAGTCCCTCCGCTCTGGCGTCCCGCCGTCGGTGGATGCTCCCTCCTTCCCCAGCCCGCCTCCTGATCGCATGCTCGTGATCTCCTCGCTGCAGGCGCGCCCGGCCCGCCTGGCCTTGGTGACTGCCGCCGGTCTGCTGCTGCTCTGCTGGCTGGCCTTCTTCAATCACCTGGGCACGCTCAGCTTGATGGACAAGACCGAAGCCCTCTTTGTGGAAGTGGGCCGGGAGATGCTGCTGCGCAACGACTGGATCACGCCCCACTGGAACGGCGAGCCGTTCTTTGACTATCCGGTGTGGGGGTACTGGATGGTGGCCCTCAGCTTCCGCCTCTTCGGCGTCAGCGCCTGGGCTGCCCGGCTGCCGGTGGCGCTGATGGCCAGCCTGGTGGTGGTGGCGGGGTTCGTGCTCCTGTGGCTGCTTGCTGAAGGCGAAGCCACGCCGGCTCGCCTGCGGCGCTCCTGGCTGGGGGCGGTGTTGCTGGCGCTCAACCCCGCCTGGGTGGGCTGGGGGCGCAGCTCCGTCACCGACATGTTCCTCTCCAGCGCCATCACGCTCTCGCTGTTCGGCTTTTTCCTGGCGTACAGCCAGGTGGACAGGCCCGTGCTGCGGCGCGTGGGCTACGTGGTGATGCCTGTGTTCAGTGCCATTGCGGTGCTCGCCAAGGGACCCGTGGGTCTGGTGCTGCCGGGGGCGGTGATTGTGGTCTTTCTGCTCTGCCAGGCCCAGCTGTTCACGGTGCTGCGGCAAATGCCGATGCTGCAGATGGCTGTGCTGTTCCTGGCGGTGGGCAGTCCCTGGTACGTGTGGGCTGCAAAGGTGAACGGCGCCGACTTTCTTGGCGGCTTCTTCGGCTTCAGCAACCTGCAGCGCTACACCTCGGTGCTCTACGGCCATTCCGGCCCCTGGTACTTCTATTTGCCCTGGTGCGTGATCCTGCTGCTGCCGTGGTCGCTGTTTCTGCCGTTGGCCATGCTGCGGCTGCGCTATTGGCAACTGGGCCACTGGCGCCGGCAACTCCGCACCGCCCAGTTGGCCCCGTTCTGCCTGGTCTGGTTTCTGGTGGTGCTGGTGTTTTTCTCTGTCGCCAGCACCAAGCTCGCCGGATACATCCTGCCCCTGATTCCCGCCGGTGCGCTGCTGGTGGCGTTGTTCTGGCAGCCGCTGCCCGCTGCGACCGCCCCCTTACCGGCCACTGACCGCTGGCAGAAGCTTTTCGGCTGGCTGAATGCGCTGCTGTTGGCGGTGATGGCCACTGCCGCCGTGGTGGCCCCGCGCTGGGCCGCTTCCGACCCCGCCTATCCCGGCTTTGCCAAGGCCCTCAACAGCTCCGGGTTGCCGATGCTGCTGGGTGGGCTGCTGGCGGTGGCGGCGTTCGCGATGGTGGTGCAGCTCCTGCGTCGCGGCCCGCTGCAGCACCTGTGGCTGCCAGATGCGGCGGCCTTTGCCGGCGTCCTCCTGCTGGTGGTGCCAGGACTTGCCCCCTTGATGGAGAGGGAGCGACAGCAACCGGTGCGCGAGCTCGCCGTTCTCGCCGGCCAGCTGGCTGGACCGCAGGAACCGCTGCTGGTGGTGGGCTACATGCGCTACAGCGTGGTGTTCTACAGCGGCCGGCCCGTGCAGTTCTTTGACAGCGTCAAAGGGGCCCGTCGGGGCTTGCGGGCCAGCCAGCCGGCCAGCGTGCTGGTGTTCGGCGAACAGCGCAAGCTCGAGGACCTCAACACGGAGGGGGGGCAGGTGCAGACCCTGGCCAGCCGCGGCAATCACCGCCTGCTTCGTTACGTGCCCGGGCCGGCAGCGCTGAAGGGATCAGAGCCCCGCACCGGCGGCGCCGGTTCGTGAACCGCTTCCGCCGCTGGTGCCGGCTGTTCGGCGTCCCCAGGCTGCTGGCCTGCGTGATCGCTCTGGGGCTGGTGCTCTGGATCGAGGCCACGATGGTGAACCAGAAGCACCCTGAGCTCGATATCGCCATCCTCGACTGGCTGGGCCAGGTGATTCCTCCCCAGCCGGGCGCCCTGCTCGTGCTCGTGTACAAGCTCAGCGGCACCCGCTTCACCGCCGTGCTGGTGGCGGCCGCACTGGTGTTCCTTTACACCAAGCGGGCTTGGAACGAGCTGCGCTGGCTGGCGGTGGGGACGGCTGGAATTCTGCTGATCGTGGATCGCTGGCTCAAGCCGATGTTTGATCGCTCGCGCCCCCCCGACCGGCTGGTGGAGGTGATCGGCCGCAGTTTTCCCAGTGGCCATGCCGCCGGCGCCGTGGTGTTCTATTTCCTCATGTGCATGATCCTCTCCTCGCTCTACCCGCGCCTGCGGCGCCCGTTGTATGTGGGTGCCTCGCTCTGGGTGGCGCTGGTGTGGCTCAGCACCCTCTACTGCCGGGTGCACTGGCCCACCGACATGGTGGGTGGCGCTTGCGTCGGCTTCATCTGGTTCAGCATCTGCGCCGTGAGCCTCCAGTTCTGCGCCCCCCGGCAGACTGGCCCTTCCCTGGGGCGAACCCCTTGACCACACCCGCTTCGCTCAGCACGCTCGCGGCTCTCTGCGGCCTGCGTACGGCGCCGGAGCTCACTGCCGCGGCCCGTCAGGCGCTGCGCAGTGAACTCGACCAGCGGCTGGCGGCCTGTGAATGGTTCACCGTCGGGGTGATGGCACCCTCCGCCTCCCAGGCGGTGGCGGCGCTGCGCGCCTGTGAGAAGGCCCTCGGCTGGGAGCCCCTGCAGGCTCCTGGCCGCGAGACCTCTGACAGTGAGGAGGGCCCGGTGTTCCTCAAGGGCAACCAGCGCACTGGTCACTTCCTGCTGCGTCCGGAATCCGGCCTCGGCTGCGGCCTGCTGATCACCGGCCACAGCAGCGTGGCGCCCGAAGCGGAAGACACCTGGGGACCGTTCCCGCTCGATTTCTTCGCCTGATCCGGGCCTGGTGCCGCTGATGGACCAGGTTCTCTGTTACGTCGCCGGGCACGCGGCCGGCCTGTCCTTAGGCTGGGCGGCTGTGAAACGGCCGTGACGCCGAAGTGAGGACTGACGTGATGGCCGGCTCCACCCTGCGCATTGCCTCCCGCCGCAGTCAACTGGCGATGGTGCAGACCCACTGGGTGCGGGATGCCCTCTCCGCTGCCCATCCCTCGCTGGAGATCAGCATCGAGGCGATGGCCACCCAGGGCGACAAGATCCTTGATGTGGCGCTGGCCAAGATCGGTGACAAGGGCTTGTTCACCAAGGAACTGGAAGCCCAGATGCTGGTCGACCAAGCCGACATCGCCGTCCACAGCCTCAAGGATCTGCCCACCAACCTGCCTGAGGGGCTGATGCTCGGCTGCGTCACCGAGCGGGAGGATCCCGCCGATGCCCTGGTGGTGCACGCCCGCCATGCCGACAAGAGCCTGGCCACCCTGCCGGAAGGCAGCGTGGTGGGCACCAGCTCGCTGCGCCGGCTCGCCCAGCTGCGCCACCACTACCCCCAGCTCACCTTCAAGGATGTGCGCGGCAATGTGATCACCCGGCTGGAAAAGCTGGATGCCGGCCAGTACGACTGCCTGATTCTGGCTGCCGCCGGCCTGGGCCGGCTGGGGCTGGCTGACCGCATCCATGAACTGATCGACCCCTCGATCTCCCTGCACGCCGTGGGTCAGGGCGCGCTCGGCATCGAATGCCGCGAGGGCGATACCGCCGTGCTCGAAACGATCAAGGTGCTGGAGCACCTCCCCACGGCCCGCCGCTGCCTGGCGGAGCGGGCCTTCCTGCGCCAGCTCGAAGGTGGCTGTCAGGTGCCGATCGGGGTCAACAGCCGCTTCGACGGTGACGAGCTGGTGCTGACGGGCATGGTGGCCAGCCTCGACGGTCAGCGTCTGCTTCGCAACGAGGCCCGCGGCGATCAAACCGAGCCGGAGGCCATCGGCATCGCCCTCGCCCACACCCTGCGCAGTGAAGGGGCGGGCGAAATCCTGGAGGAGATTTTTGCAGCTGTCAGGCCCGAGGCTTGAACCGGCCGGCCCTCCCCAGCCACGGGAGGGTGACAGCCGTGGACTGCCCTTCCAGTGGAGCCTGCTGGCCTGGGCTGCGCTGGTGGGGGTGCTCACCGGCGCGGCCGTGGTGGGCTTCCACTATCTGCTGGGCTTCATCAACAATTTCCTGTTCGGCACGCTTGTGGAGTGGGGCACGGGGCTGCTGGGCAGCGCTCAGCCCGATCCCACCCCACCACCGGAGATCTTCACCACCTCCGCCCCCTCCGGCACCCCGCTGAAGGCGCTGGTGCTGATCGGTCTCGGTGGCATCGGCTTCCTGCCACCGCCTCCACTGCCGCCAGTGCCGGTGCCGCTCCCCGTGCCCGCCAGCGGCCTGGCCGGTTGGTTGACCTCCTGGCCGGTGCTGCTGGCGCCGGTGCTGGGTGGACTGTGTGTAGGGCTGCTGCGCCAGCTCGCGCGTGATCTGGGCCCCAGCCTGCCGAGCCTGATGGCCATGGCTGATGGCGCCCTGCCGGCGACGCCGCGCCTGCCGCTGCTGCGCCTGATTGCCGCCTCACTCAGCCTTGGCAGTGGCGCCTCGCTCGGGCCGGAGGGGCCGAGTGTGGAGAGCGGCGGCAACATCGGCCTCTGGCTCGGCTTGCGCGGGGGGCTCACACCCGATTCCCAGAAGGCACTGGTGGCCGCCGGCGTGGCGGCAGGGCTGGCGGCGGGTTTCCAGGCGCCGATCGCCGGCGTGTTCTTCGCCTTCGAGGGGGCCTACAGCACCATCCCCGGCCGGCCCAGCCTCAGGGCTGTGCTGGTGGCGGCGGTGGCCTCTTCCCTGGTCACGCAACTGTCGCTGGGGGACCAGCCGATCTTCCGCCTGCCTGCCTACGAGGTGCGCTCCCCCCTGGAGCTGCCCCTCTACCTGGGCCTTGGGGTGGTGGCGAGCCTGATGTCGTGGGCGCTGGTGAGCATCCTGGCCGCAGGCCGCAGCGCCGCTGTGCAGCGGCGGGTGGAGCGCCTGCCTGCCGTGCTCGTCAACGCCCTCGGCGGCCTTGGGGTGGGAGTGATGGCGCTCGGTTTCCCGCAGGTGCTGGGCGTGGGTTACGACACGATCGAAGCGCTGCTGGGCAGGGAAGGTGGTGTGGCCTTCACCAGCCTGCTGGCGCTGCTGGCCGTGAAGCTGCTGGCCACGGGGCTCAGCAATGCCAGCGGCTTTGTGGGGGGGGGCTTTGCCCCTGCGCTCTTTCTGGGGGCAGTGCTGGGCAACTGCTACGGCCAGCTGCTGGGCGAAAGCGGCTTCGGCCTGCCGGTGGCCGAACCGCCGGCCTACGCCATGGTGGGCATGGCCGCCGTGCTGGCCGGCAGTGCCCGGGCGCCGCTCACGGCCCTGCTGCTGCTGTTCGAGCTCACCCACGACATCCGCATCGTGCTGCCGCTGATGGCGGCCACGGGGCTGAGCGCCGTGCTGGTGGAGCGATGGCATGGCCTGGCCGATCCAGGCCTGCTGGGGCCCGATCCGGTGGAAGAGGAACGTCGTGCCCGCCTGGCGTGCCTGTCGGTGCGGGCAGCGCTGGAACCGGAGAGACCGCTGGTGCTGCCGGGAACCACCGCTGCGGCAGAGGCGCTGGCGCAGCTGGTGCGGGCCCATGGCCATTGTCTGCTGATCGAGCAGGACGGCTGGGTGGTGGGGCTGGCCACGCTGATGGACCTGCAGCGGGTGATCACCAGCCAGGGGGGGGCGGCGCCGCTGAGCGACTGCCGCCGCGCCGAGCTGATCTGGCTGCCGGCCAGCGCTAGCCTCGCGCAGCTGGAGGACCAGCTCAACCCCAACGGTCTGCGCCAGCTGCCGGTGTTTGAACAGGACGATGGCCCTCAGGCCAAGCTGCCGGCTGGTGTGCCATGGGCAGGCTTGCGAGCCGATGAGCTTCAAGGCATGGCCAGCCGTGATGGCATGGCGCTCGCGCTGGCCCGTGGGCTCAGCGGGTGATCACCACCGGGGTGCCCACGTCCACCAGGTCGAAGAGTTTGCGCACGTGTTCGTGGAACATGCGCACGCAGCCATTGGTGACCGCCGAGCGGGAGCTGACCGTCCATGCCCAGGCGCTGGGCGTGCCGTGGATGCCGAACTGGTTGGGGCCGACGGTCTTGAACCCCAGCCAGCGATCACCCAGGGGACCGTTCGGCCCGACGGTGCCTTTCACCTTGCCGGTTCTGGTGCTGGCGTAGATCGGGTTGACCACCTTGTTGGTGACCTGGAAGGTGCCGGTGGGCGTGGGCGTGCGGGCATCACCGATCGCCACAGGCCAGGGGCCATACACCTTGCCGCCCTGCTCAAGCCGGATGTCCCGCTTGCCCAGCCGCAGCACGATCCGTGAGGCCGCGACCGGCTGCGCCGTTGGGGTGGTGGGTGACGCGGTGGCTGGGGCAGTGGTGGCTCCAGGTGCCGGGCTGTTGGCTGCCGGGGTGGTTCCAGGCGCCGTGATTGTGGGTGTTGTGGCTTCCGGCGCTGCGACCGCAGGTGCCGGTGTGGCCGTGCCCGGCGCCGAGCTGGCTGGACCCGCCGGGGTGGCGGTGGGGAGTGCCAGTGCAGCGGTGCCTGCGAGCAGGGTGGCGCTGCACAGGCTGATCACCAGTGCGCCGATGGAGGTCACCAGACCACCGGTGGAGGCGCCAGGACTGCGAAGGTGCGGAAGAACCATTGGGATCGGGCGCATTCAGGTGCCGGTCGTGGGGCTTCAGCCCACAAGTTTGGCATCGATGGTGTCGAGATAGCGCTTTTCGCATTCCTTGATGATGCGAACCGCCTCCTCCACGCCGAAGAATCCATTCACTTTGCAGGTGCCGGGCTTCTTCAGATCCTTGTAGTGCTCCCAGTAGTAGTGGGTTTCCTTCTGCCAGTGGGCGCCCAGCTGCTCGTAGCTGGTGATGTGATCCATGCGCTTGTCATCGGCGATCACGGCGATCACCTTGTCGTCCACTTCGCCGCCGTCGTCGAAGGTCATGATGCCGATGATGCGGGCCTCCACCAGGCTGCCGGGCACCAACGGCTCGGTCACACCCACGATCTCGATGTCGAGCGGGTCCCCGTCTTCATCCCAGGTGCGGGGGATGCAGCCGTAGGCGAAGGGATAGGCCAGGGAGGAGTAGCCCACCCGGTCGAGTTTGAGATGGCCGGTTTCGGTGATCAGTTCGTATTTGTTGATCGTCATCGAATTGAGCTCGACGATCGTGTTCAACCGCAGGTCCGCTTCGTCGGCGAAGGCCGGCAGCACATGCAGCAGGTTGAGCATCGTGCGGCTGGGCGTATGGTCGATGTTCGCCATGGCGATGGGAAACGAGCGGCGCGGCCGATCCTACGGAGTGCCCCAGACCGGCCTCACTCAGGGACTCGCACGAAGGCGCATGCGAACGGCCTTGCTCTCAGGTCACCCTCAGACTCGGCCTCGAATCACCATGCACCCTGACGGCCTCACCCTCTGTTAACCACGCACGCTGACGGCCGCGCCACCAGCCCCCCGCAGGCGCTCGCCTTGCCTTTCCCACCGGCTCAGTGGCGGACGCTGCTCAGCAACTGCTGCACCTTGGCTTCCAGATAGGTGAGGAACGGCGTGGCGCTGAGACGCTCCCCCGTGACCTGCTCCACCAGCTCCTCCCCGTTCACCGCCCGCCCCAGCGGCCAGACGTGGGCCGCCAGCCACTGCTGCAGCGCCTGTTCCTGGCCGGCGGCCACGTGTGCCTCGATCGACCCGATCTGCTGCTCCATCGCCTCGGCGAGCTGGGCGCTGATCAGATGGCCGAGGGCATAGGAAGGGAAGTAGCCGAACAGGCCTTCAGCCCAGTGGATGTCCTGCAGGCAGCCCTCGCTGTCGCTGGCCGGCCGCAGGCCCAGCAGTTCCACCATGCGCCGGTTCCATTCACCGGGCAGGTCGGCCACCGGCAGACCTCCCTCCAGCAGGGCCAGCTCCAGCTCGAAGCGCAGCACGATGTGCAGGCAGTAGCTCAGTTCATCGGCTTCCACACGAATCGGGCCGGGCCGCATCGGGTTCAGCCCCCGCCAGAAGCCATCGATGCCGCCCCATCGATCTGCGCCGGCGCCGGCCACGAAGTGCGGCTGCCAACGGGCGGCGAAGGCGCGGCCGCGGGCCACCCGGCATTCCCAGAACAGCGACTGGCTCTCATGCACCCCCATCGAGGTGGCCTCGCCGAGCGGCCAGGGGAAGTAGTGGTCGGTGCTGCGGGGCAGGCCCTGCTCGTAGAGCGAATGCCCCCATTCGTGGGCGGTGGCCAGGAAGGAGGAGAACGGCTGCCCGGGCACCACGCGTGTGGTGATGCGGAAATCCTGAGGTCCGACCGTGCAGGAGAAGGGGTGAGCGGAACGGGAGCGCTGGCAGCGCGTCGGGTCGTAGCCCCAGCTGTCGAGCAGCTCACTGCAGAGGCGTTCCTGCTCCGTCTCGGGCAGCTCGGCGGTGGCGGTGCTCTCCCCGCTCTGCTGGGCGGTGGCGGCGGCCACCTGCTCCAGCAGCACCGGCAGGGTCGCCTTCAGTGGGGCGAACAGCTCCTCCACCCGCGCTGTGCTGATGTCGGGTTCGAACGGCTGGGCCAGCACCTCCCAGGGGCTGCGCGGCGCCAGCTCGGCGCTGGCCAGTTGCCCGGCCTGCTCCTGGCGCAGGGCGATCAGCTCCGCCAAGGCGGGGGCGAAGGTGGGGAAGTCGTTGTGGCGGCGGGCGTTCTGCCAGAGGGCGTTGCCCTTCGACTGCGCCCTGGCCAGGCTGGCCACCAGCGCAGGGTCGAGGCAGCGCTGCCGTTCCAGTTCGAGGCGCACCAGCTGCAGGTTGCGGCGCCGCTCGGCTGGCGCTGAGGCCCCCAGTTCCGCCTCGGCGGCCGCCACCAGTTCGGCGTAGTGGGCGCTGCTCTGACGGGCATGGATCTGGCTCGCCAGCAAGGCCAGCTGCTCGCCGCGCCACTCGGCCCCGGCCGCAGGCATCACCGTGTTCTGGTCGTAGTAGAGCGCGCTGCTGATCGACCCGAGCACCCTGGTTTCGTGCAGGTGATCCTGCAGGCGTTGCAGGGCGGTGGCCGGCTCGGACATCGGAAGAGCTGCGGTGGCGAGGCCCAGCATGGCGTCCTCGCTCATGCGGCCGGCGGCTGGTCTGAGGCGGGCGTGCCGGCGTGCTCCCAGATCAGTTCCATGGCCACGGCGCCTTCCAGGCTCTGCTTCACCGGGCAGCTTTCCGCCGCGCGCTGCAGCAACTGGCGATGATCCGCCGCCAGGCCCTCCGGCAGGGTGATCCACACCGTGAGCGCCTCGATGCGGCGTCGACCGGAGCGGGTCATCGTTTTCTCAACCCGGGCCCGGCTCCCCTCCAGCGCCCAGCCGTGCCGCTGGGCCGTGATGCCCATCACCGTGAGGATGCAGGTGGCCAGGGCCGTAGCCACCAGATCGGTGGGGGAGAAGCGCTCGCCCTTCCCTTCGTTGTCCAGCGGAGCATCGGTGAGCAGGGAGGAACCGGAGGGTTCATGCAGGGCCTGGCAGCGGAGCGAACCTTCGTACTGGCACTGGATGGTGGTCATCGCGGCGAGGCCGATCGTGTCTGCCCCTGAGAATGGCAGCGGAGTCTTCTGGCGGAATGCGATGACGGCCCCGGACATCCTCGTGCTCGCGGCCGGCACGGAAAGCACCGCAGCGGTCGCCAAGCTCTCCTATGCCATTCAGCTGTCGGTGGCGCCGGTGTTCCTGCTCACGGGCATCACCGGCCTGCTGAGCATGTTCACCCAGCGGTTAGCACGGATCGTCGACCGCACCCGCCTGCTGCAGGAGGCGCTCGCTCGGGGCACCACCCAGGAGGCGCGCCGCTTGCGCAAATCGCTGGATGTGCAGAAGAAGCGCATGTTTTTGATCAACCGCGCCATCTTCTGCGTCACCTTCACAGCGCTGCTGATCGCCGCGGTGGTGGCTGTGATGTTCGTGAGTGCGGTGGCGGTTTTGGATCTTGCCGCCATCCTGGTGCCAGCCTTCGTGCTGGCGATGCTGATGCTGATCGTGGGGCTGGTGCTTTTCCTGCAGGAGGTGCAGCTGGCGATTTCCCAGAATCCCAAGCGTTACTACTGAACCTGCCGATGCGCCAGGCGCAGTGACCGCGCGCTTCGGTATTGAGGCTTCAGGGCATTGCCTGGCCCGTGCGGTAGTGAAACTGAATGGGGCGCCAATGCGTTTTCAGAGGATTGCGTGTCTCCAGGCTGGTGTGAGTGACCGGTGTGGCGCAAAAAATGAGAAGAATAGGGTGCTGTTCTAACGGTGCCCGAGCGATGGCACGGCAATTCTTCTGCAATTCGCCATGGAAACGGCTACCCTCACACAACTTCGTTCTGTACGACTTTGCCCGGCCGTGCACATTTACCCACCCGCCCAATGTGGTCGATTTGGCCCGTGTCGGGGATGTTCCAGGCTGCTAACCGCCTTCAGATGGACCATGTCCCTGTTCTGTCCATCCCATGGCTGGCGTTGTTACCTCTGATACCCCAGTTGTCTGCACAAAGGCAACTCGACCATCTGCCGCTGCGGCATTCAGCGGCAGACTCGCCGGAAGATTAATGGATTTCAACCCGTTCCTACAATCTGATCTGGAGCAAGATGAAGCTACCAGGAAGCTACTCTTTGGTCGCTCGCTGCTGTGTGTGAGCGCTCGGCGCATGATGATCGGCCACATGAAAATTCTCCTGGAAAGTGTGGTCTGTTCACTGCATAGCGCCACTACTGAGGAGGCTGGCTTGAAGCATCTTCAGCAGCTCGTGCCCGATCTTGTGCTGGTGGGTGAATTCCTTGAAGGAAGCACGGGAATGGCTTTCATTCGCAGGATCAAGCATCGCCATCCCCACCTGCCGTGCCTGCTGATCTTGCAGAACGAAACATCGGACGTGCTGGAGGAAGCGTTCGCCTCGGGCAGTGATGGCATCTGCCTAGAGCGCTATGCGGGCCGGGGTTATATCGTCACGGCGCTCAAGGTGATCCTTGATGGCGGCATCTACATGGATGCCCCTCTGTTGACGATCATGCTGAAGGGTACGTTCAGCTCCGTTGGGGAAGTCAGAACACGGCTGACCCCCCGCGAACGCGATGTGCTCTGCAAGCTGGTGGAAGGGTACAGAAATGCAGAGATCGCTGCCCAGCTGCTCGTGTCCGTGGAAACGGTGCGAACCCACATGAAGGCGATTCGAAGCAAACTGGGAGCACGCAATCGCAACCATGCTGCCCTGATCGCCGTTACCACCGGGCTGGTGCGCTGGCAAAAGGGACCGAGCCAAGGCCGTGATCCCCTGTGATCATTTCTTGCGGCAATAGCCTCCGCCGATGTTCATCCAGCCCGACTGACAGGCTTCTCCATCCCGTGGACTCACGGTGTAAGAGGTGACCCCGAGGGTACTGCACTTGCCGTTGAAGGTGTCGACATACCCGAGCGGACACATTCCTTCTCGCTTCGGGATCACCTGCTGTGCAATGGCCCCGCCCGCCACAGCCCCACCCGCCAGCGGAACCATGAGCAGCGCCATCAGGCCAATAGGAAGCTGTGCGGCACGCCATGAAGCAAGGGGAAGGGGAGCCATTGGAAATCTGTTGTGATGGCGCAACCATAGAGACTAAAGATGACCCAACCATGACCGCCCGGCCTGTTTTCCATGCTCTGTCAGTACTTGTCGCAACTGCGAGTTTCCACCGAGGGTGAGGGCTTCACCGACCTGACATCTCAGTTGGCTGCCTGCGTGACCGCTTCTGGACTCCGCCAGGGCGTTCTCAATGTGTTGCTCCGGCATACCAGCTGCAGCCTGACGATCAATGAAAACGCCGATCCCCGTGTGCTGCTGGACCTTGCTGCGTTTCTGCAGGCGCTGGTGCCGCAGGAAGGGGTGCGCCCGCTCAGTGGGCAAGGCCGGCTGCGGCCTTGGGTGCATGACGACGAAGGCCCCGACGACATGCCGGCCCATGTGCGCACGGCACTGACGACCAGCACCCTGTCGCTGCCGTTTGAGCAGGGCCGCCTGATGCTCGGCACCTGGCAGGCGGTTTACCTCTGGGAGCACCGCGCCGCTGGCAGTTGCCGTGAGCTGAGCCTCCATCTGCTGGGGGAATGAGCAGTCTTCAGGGGGGATGAACAGTTCCGGCGGAACACCGGCGAGGCTCGCGCCCGACTACACCTATGCCTTTGGGCTCTACCTGTCCACCTCTGGGAGTGCCCGTCGCACCCCGAGGCCCTTGGAGACGCAGGCAACGGCAGAGACTTGCCGCAACACCGTGAGGCCATGGGAAGAGAGACCCCACGGCAGACTGACCCCACGGCAGAGTGAGGCCATGGAGAGAGCGCCATCCGCCCGGGCCCCGGTGCAGCCGGTGCCGATTCCTGCTTCTGCGCGCATAGCCGCTGGCTCCACGTCCCGGAGCGGCCCAGACCGCAGCCTCGGTTCTACCCCCGTCCCGGCCCCCGAGCCCAGCCGCTGCTGTAACGACGAGCTGACGGCGGAAATCCTGCGCCTGCGCTGTGAGATCACTCAGCTGCACTGCTCCATCGGCGCCCTCACCGCTGCGATCACCGCTCTGGCAAGCCGACCGCCTGGTTCCTTCATGGAGCCGCCAGCGGAGCTTGGGCCACCGGTGGCCACGGTCTCCCCCGCCACCCTGCTGGCACTGCGCAGCGGCGAACGGCTCAATGGTGAGGTGCAGCGTCGCCTGCGTCTGGGCGGCGATGCCGACAGCGACACCGAACTCGACCTCCTGATTGATCGGCTCCATGACCTCAGCGATGCCGGCTGCTGAACCAGAGGGCTGGCGTGCCCCTTGGGCGTGCTTCCACCCGCTTGCGCGCCTGGGCCTGCTTGCCATCCTGGTGGGAGCACTGTTCTGCGGACCTGTCATGGCGGCCCAATTGCTCACCCCTGAGGAGATCAAGGCGCTGCCAGCTCAGCTGCCGGGCTGGAGCATGAGCAACGGCAAGCTCCATCGCACCTTTGTATTCGCCGATTTCAACGCCGCCTTCGGTTTCATGGCCCGGGTGGCCCTGCTGGCGGAAACCCTTGGCCACCATCCGGAATGGAGCAACGTCTACAACCGCGTGGTGATCGATCTCACCACCCACGATGCGGGGGGCCTCTCCAGCCTGGACCGGGAGCTCGCGCGGCGGATCAACAGTCTGCTCACTCCCTGAGCATCAGATCCTGAAGGCTGGATCCACGACGCCTGAATCTCCAGAAGCCGGAACGCTGAGGCACGACTTCAAGACGCCTCTCAATCCAGGACTCCCGGGTTGAAGAAGCCCTGAGCCAAGACCCTGGGTCCAGGAAAATTGGGTCCAGGAGAACGGGGTCCGGGAGGGCTGAAACTCAGCCTGAGCCCTGACCTTCGGCCGATCCGGGCCCAACTTCGGTCGTGCCAGTTGCGCAATCCGTGCCGTCCGCGCTGCCCGTGGCGCCGCAGGCGATCCGCTCCCAGAGCGACATCAGCAGCGTGGTCGGGTCATCACCGGCGCGGAAGCGCAGGGTGTGCCGCTGCTCCAATGGCGTGAGCGGTTCGACCTGGCTGCGTTGCAGCGCCGCCACGGCCAGATCGGCATCGCTGGGGTCGTCGTTGCGCTGCAGGCGCGTCCGCAGGCGTGTCTCGATCAGTTCAGCTGAGGCGTCCACGTCGACGATGCACCAGGGCACCCCCAGCTCCTGGGCCAGGGCGGTGGCCCGCTGGCGGCTGGCGAGGCGCAGGTGGGTGGCATCGAGCAGCACGGCACGCCCGGTCTTCAGGCCTGTGGCGGCCTGCTCCAGCAGCGCCGCTTCGGTACGGGCATGGGCTTCGGCGCTGTAGAGGCGGTCCCGCTGTTCACCGCTGGAGCGGGCCAGGGGGTCCAGCCCGAACAGCGCCTTGCGCACCCGGTCGCTGCTGATCGTCTCGGCGATCAACCAGGGAGCCAGCAGGGCGGCCAGGTGGCTCTTGCCGCAGCCCGAGAGGCCCCGCAGCAGGATCAGCGGCGGCGGTTGCAATCCGGTGCGGGCATAGGCGAGTGCCAGCGACAGGTGGCCGCGCGCACCGCGTTCAGCCGCCAGGCGTTCGGTGGCGGCGCGGTCGTGCTCGGCCCAGCTGACCGTTTCCACCTTGGCCCGCACATGGGCCCGGTAGGCGCAGAACAGGTTGAGCACCGCCGGATCGATCGGGCGGCCGTAACCCGCCAGCAGCGCTTCCGCCTGCTCGGCATGGCCGCTGGCCTGCAGTTCCATCACCAGGAAGGCGAGATCGGAGGCGCCATCCACCTCCCGCAGCCCCGCATTGAATTCCACGCAATCGACGATCAAGGGGCCGGGCTCTGCCTCCAGCAGCACGTGCTCGAGGCGCAGGTCGCCATGGCCGTTCACGCCCCAGTCGGCGGCGATCCGTGTGGCCAGCGCGTGGCGCTGTCGGCGCAGCTGCGCGGCCAGGCTGCTCACCAGGGCAGCATGCACCGGGGCGGGAAACAGTGCGGGCACGGCGCTGGCGGTGGCCTGCACGTTGCTCGCCAGCACGCGGGCGAAGCGCCGGATGGCGGCGCGGCCATCGGCGCCGGGCCTGCCATTGGCCTTGTGAAAGCGGGCGATGACGCCCCCCAGGGCCCGCATCTGTGCGGCCGGCACGGGGCCGGCTTGGAGCCGGGCACGCAGGGTGCGCTGCCGATCAAAGCGCCGCATCACCACCACCGGCTCTCCTGCCAGCGCCCGCACGCCCAGGTAGATGGGGGCGGCCAGGCGCTGGTTCAGCCGCACCTCCTCCCGGCACCAGTGCCAGCGCCGCTCCAGGCTGCTGTAGTCGAGCAGATGCCAGAGCTGCAGCGGCTTCTTGAGCTTGTAGGCGTGGCGCGGGGTGAGGAACACCACGCTGATGTGGGTCTGCACCACCTGCACCTGCCGCTCGCTGGCCGCCACGCCCTGCCAGTCGGCCAAGGGATACACCGATGGCCGGCTGAGGGCAGCGATCGTGGCGGCCAGACTGGCCGCAGCCGCTGCGCTGGTCGGCGGGGGCGCGTCACTCATCGGCGCGCCTCCAGCAGGGGCCTCATGCGAGCGCAGGCTCCACCTGGCGCTGGGGTTGGAAGTGCAGCCGCTCGCCCAGCACTGACACCCCCACGCTGGAACCTTCGCCGTAGGTACCGGCCAGGATCGCCTTGGCGATCGGGGTTTCCAGCTCCCGCTGAATCGCTCGCTTCAGCGGCCGTGCGCCGTACACGGGGTCGTACCCGGCGGTGGCGAGCCAGTCGAGTGAGGCGGCATCGAGCTCAAGCCCGATCTTGCGATCGGCCAGCCGCAGCCGCAGCCGCTCCACCTGGAGCTCCACGATCTGGCGCAGTTCCTCGGCCCGCAGGCTGTGGAAGATGATCGTTTCATCGAGGCGGTTGAGGAATTCGGGGCGGAAGTGGCCGCGCAGGGCCTCATTCACCCGCCGCTCCATTTCGCCGTGGCGGGCTGGATCACCGGCCAGATCGAGAATCGAGGCACTGCCGATGTTGCTGGTGAGGATCAGCACGGTGTTGGTGAAATCCACCGTGCGTCCCTGCCCATCGGTGACGCGGCCGTCATCGAGGATCTGCAGCATCACATTGAACACATCGGGGTGGGCCTTCTCCACCTCGTCGAACAGGATCACCGCGTAGGGACGCCGCCGCACCGCTTCGGTGAGCTGGCCGCCTTCCTCGTAGCCCACATAGCCGGGAGGCGCTCCGATCAGGCGGCTCACGGCGTGCTTCTCCATGTATTCGCTCATGTCGATGCGCACCATGGCGTCGGCGCTGTCGAACAGCTGGGCCGCCAGCGCCTTGGAGAGCTCGGTCTTGCCCACGCCGGTGGGGCCGAGAAACAGGAACGAGGCGATCGGCCGATTGGGATCGGACAGGCCGGCGCGGGAGCGTTGGATCGCATCCGCCACGGCGGTCACCGCCTGCTCCTGGCCGATCACGCGGCGGTGCAGTTCCGCTTCCAGATGCAGCAGCTTGTCCATCTCCGACTGCACCAGCCGCGCCACCGGAATGCCGGTCCACTTGGCGATCACCTCGGCAATGTCGTCTTCGGTGACCTCCTCGCGCAGCAGGGTCTTGTCGGCACCGGCGGCATTGAGCTCGCTCTCCTTGGCTGCCAGTTTCTTGTTCAGTTCCGCCAGGGTGCCGTATTCGAGCTGGGCCGCCTTGTTGAGGTCGTAGCTGCGCTTGGCCTGCTCCACCTGCAGCTGCACCTGCTCGATTTCTTCCTTGATGGCGCTGAGCTCGTCGATCGAGCCCTTTTCCTTCTGCCACTGGGCATTGAGGCCGCTCTGCTGCTCACTCAGCTCGGCCAGTTCCCGCTCCAGCCGTTCGAGCCGATCGCGGCTGGCCGCATCGGATTCACGGCCCAGTGACAGCTTCTCCATCTCCAGCTGCAGGATCTTGCGATCGATCTCGTCGATCTCTTCCGGCTTGGAGGTGATCACCATCTTCAGCCGCGCTGCCGATTCATCCATCAGATCGATCGCTTTGTCGGGCAGGAAGCGATCGGCGATGTAGCGGCTGCTGAGCACGGCGGCGGCCACAAGGGCGTTGTCGGCGATGCGCACGCCGTGGTGCACTTCGTAGCGCTCCTTCAGCCCGCGCAGGATCGAGATCGTGTCCTCCACCGTGGGCTGGTCCACGAACACCTGCTGGAAGCGCCGCTCCAGGGCCGGATCCTTTTCGATGTGCTGGCGGTGCTCATCGAGGGTGGTGGCGCCGATGCAACGCAGTTCGCCGCGGGCCAGCATCGGCTTGAGCAGGTTGCTGGCATCCATGGCGCCGCCGCTGGCGCCGGCCCCCACCACCGTATGGATCTCGTCGATGAACAGCACGATCTGACCTTCGGAGGCGGTGACCTCCTTGAGCACGGCCTTGAGCCGCTCCTCGAATTCACCGCGGTACTTGGCTCCGGCGATCAGAGCGCCCATGTCCAGCGACACCAGTTGCCGGTTCTGCAGCGCCGCCGGCACGTCACCGTTGATGATCCGCTGGGCCAGGCCTTCCACGATTGCGGTCTTGCCCACGCCGGGCTCGCCGATCAGCACCGGGTTGTTCTTGGTGCGGCGGCTGAGGATCTGGATCGTGCGCCGGATCTCCTCATCGCGGCCAATCACCGGATCGAGCTTGCCGTCCTTGGCGGCCTGGGTGAGATCACGCCCGTACTTCAGCAGCGATTCATAGGTGCCTTCGGGGTTCTGATCGGTTACGCTCTGGCTGCCGCGCACGGCTTCGATGGCCTGACGCAGTTTCGTGGCATCCACGCCTGCCTGCGAGAGCAGCTGGCGGCCGCAACGGGCGTCGTTGGCGAGGGCGAGCACCAGATGCTCGATCGAGGTGAAGCTGTCGCCGAATTCCTTCTGCAGGGTGGCGGCGTGATCTAGCAGCAGGTTCAGCGCCTTGCCGAGGTACACGCTCTCGGGCGCGGTGGCGAGGCTGGGCTGGCCGCCGATGAAGGCTTCCACCTTCTCGGTGAGCACGGCGGGGTTCACGCCGGCCTTCTCCAGAATCCGCCCTGCCAGCCCCTGCTGGGCCAGGAGTGCGGCGAAGAGGTGCTCGCTTTCCAACTGTTGCTGGCGTTTCTGCTGGGCCAGCTGCTGGGCGGCCACGATGGCGGCCCAGGCCTTTTCGGTGAAGGTTTCGGCAGTGGGGTGCATGGCGGGGTGCGCGCGTTGCGCCGTCGGGGGGAGATGAATTCACCCTATGAATCACTTCTGCGTTGGGCTCAGAGGGAGCACCGAACCGATACCCACAGAAAACCCCCCATGGCGCCCGCGATCACGGCCCTGTGGCGGCGGGAAGCGGGAACTGCATCCGGCGCAGACTCTCCGCCCTGGTGCAACGGCGCACGGGGCAGCCATCGGGCCCATAGACGGCATCGGCCGCGGAGAGGCAGCCCATGCCGTTCTTGCCTGCCACCTGCTCGGGTTTGAGCTGCAGCGGCTGCAGGTTGGACTCAGGGGTGGGCGGCAGCCGTGGGCAGCTCTTCAGCGGCGCTGTGGAGGGGCCGATCGCCTCCGGCTGGTTGGGAGACGGGGTCTGGGCGCGGGCAGGACCCGCCGCTGGCCCGAGCAGGGCGGTGGTGAGGGTGGCCGCCGTGGTGAAGGCAAGCGCCGCCCGGCAGACGAAGCCATGGCGCTTGCAGCGCCTGTTGAGAACGCTGTGGCCCCCCGGCTGGCGAAGCGGCGGGGCTGCGGGACTCATGGCCATGGAGGTAGGGGGGCGCCTGCCTAGTCTCGTTGGCCAGGCCATGGATGGTGCGCCCGCCGATGACAGCCCTGCCCCCTGATTCCATCCCGACCGACGAGCTGGTGAGCCGGCTGGCGGAAGAATCGCGGCTGTTCGATGCCACCGCCAGGGATCCGGAGCGCAACTGCTGGCTGGTGGTGCACCGGCATGCCCACGGCGTGTTGCCCAGCGAGTACGACATCCGCGATGTACCGGAAGACCTGTATCTGGCCGTGCTCGCCCGCCGCAAGGAGCTGGGCTGAAGCCTCGTCGGAAACCGCTGGGCTGAAGGCCGTGCCTCAAGGCGCTGGTCTGGCTGTGTCGACGCGTGGCAGGCATGGCGCGGGTGCGCTGCCCCTCGAACACCAGCACAGGAAGCTCACGGCAGCTGGCTGAGCGGCGGATCGCCGGACGGTATTGCCCTACCGGCTGATCCGCCCAGGCTCCCGCGCGCTCACACAGAAAATCCGCCCCGGTGAAGAGGCGGATGGCAGATGGAGCCTCAGGCCAGGCTCAGGGATGGGCCGTGAAGATCAAAGCCTTGAGGGGCTCGAGCCTGACAGCGCGAGCGGAAGCAGAGCTCAGGACCAGCCTTCCGAGGACTTTTGCTCGATGTAGGCGGCCACATCAGCAATGTCAGCTTCGGTGAGCTTGCCGCCGAAGGCGGGCATGGCGTTCTTGCCGTTGGTGACCTGGTAGGCGATGGCCGATTCGTGGCCTTCGTTGTAGTTGGCCAGGTAGGCCTCGAGGGCTTCTTTCTTGAGTGTGCGCTCGGCGTTCACGACGTTGCCGCCGCCCATGTGGCAAGCCGCGCAGTTAGCGGAGAACACCTGGCCGCCATGGGCGACATCCGCGGCGAACGAAGGAGACGCGGAACCCAGCAGAAGCGCCAGGGCAAGGGCAACAAATGACAGCAGACGGCGCATCGAAAGGCGTGCAACGAGAAGAAGTTAGGGTCTCGTCCCCACGCGGCGCTGCAGCACGCGGGAGGATCGAAACAATCTCGTTACGCAAGCGGCGCGTGGCGCCAGCTGAGGTGGGCTGCCGTCAACCGGTGTGGCGGCCCAGCCTTCAGCCCACCGCGCCGCGATGGGGCAGGCCAGCGGCGTCGAACACCCGCTCCAGGGTGGGGACATGGCTCACCAGGCCGAACCGTTCCGGCGGGCTGACCGGGCTGTGGATGAAGTGGCGCTGACGGATGCTGAAGCGATCCCAGGCGTTCACCTCGATCGGCAGCACCTTGATCAGGGCTTCGATCAGCCAGCCGCTCAGGGCCAGGCCGAACGGCGGCCGCCAACACTGGCGCCAGCGGCACAGGCTGGTGATCGCCCCATCCACCGTGACGGCGGGCTGACCGAGCACCAGGCGCCGCACCGGCCCCTGGCCGGGTTCGCTGTTGGGCTGGTGCGGCTGCAGGCACAGGTGGACGCACACCCGGCTGATGTCCACGGCATGAATGAAGTGGAAGCTGGCCTCCGCCCTCAACCAGCGCGCCAGCCACAACCAGCGCACCCCCTCCTGCAGACCGGCGGTGAGGTAGCTGGTGGGGAAGCGATCACCCGGCTGCACCGAGCCGCCGAACACCAGCGTGGGGAACACGGCCACGATCCGCTCCGCCAGCGGGTGCTGCTCCAGCTGCTGCAGGCACAGGGCCTTGGTCTGGATGTACTCGGTGCCGTAGGCCTGCGCTTCCGGCAGCAGCTGCAGGTTGCGATCCAGGATGCTGGCGGTGGAGAAATAGATCACCTGCTGCAGCCGTTCGGGATCGGTGCGGCCCAGCAACTCCTTCACCGCCACCACATTCACCTGCTGGGCCCGCTCGGGATCGCCCCAGGCGGTGGCGGTGTGGATGATGCGGTCAGCGGAGGCGATCGCCCCGGCATGGGGCTCCTGATCGCGCAGGTCGCCCACCAGCAGGGTGATGCGCGGATCGTCGGCCGGCACGGCGGTGAGCTTGGCGGGATCGCGCAGCCAGAGCAGCAGCTCCACGTCGCTTTCGCGGTAGAGCTGTTCAGCGATCGTCTGTCCGACGCAGCCGCTGGCGCCGGTGATCAGCACCCGCTGGCGCGGGCCGGGCGATGTGGAACTGCTCAAACAGCCGCCCCGATCCACTCATTCACCGACTTGCCGGCTTCGAAGAACACGCGGGCGTTGTCTTCGGGTGTGCCGGGCAGGATGCCGTGCCCCAGGTTGAGGATGTGACGGCGGCCGCGCGCCTTGAGCACCGTGTCGACGATGCGGGCGCGGATCGCCTCAGGCGTGCCGAACAGCAGGCCGGGATCCACGTTGCCCTGCACCCCGAGGTGCTGGGGCAGACGGGCGCAGCCGTCGGCCATGTCCACGGTCCAGTCGAGGGAGATGAAATCCACGCCGGTGGTGGCCATGCGCTCCAGCACGCCGGCGCTGCCGGAGATGTAAAGGATCAGCGGGGTGTCCGGGTGCTTCGCCTTCACCTGGTCCACCACGCGCTTCTGGTAAGGAGCGGCGAAGGTGTCGTAGTCGATCGGGCTGAGCTGACCGGCCCAGGAATCGAACAGCTGCACAACCTGGGCGCCGCTTTCGATCTGGTAGCTCACGTAGGTGGCGATCGAATCGGCCAGGTGGCCCAGCAGCTGATGCAGCAGCGCCGGCTCCTGGAACGCCATCGCCTTGATCACGGCGTAGTTCTTGCTGCTCTTGCCTTCCACCGCATAGGCGGCAAGGGTCCAGGGAGCGCCCACAAAGCCGAGCACGGCCGCCTGGTTGCCCACGCTCTGGCGCAGCCTGCCCAGCACCTCGCCCACGAAGGGGAGGGCGGCGGCGGGTTCCAGCGGCCGCAGGGCATCCACCTGGGCCTGGCTGCGGATCGGCGGATCAATGATCGGCCCCTTGCTCTCAATGATGTCGAAGTCGATGCCGATACCCGGCAGCGGCGTGAGGATGTCGGAGAACAGGATCACACCGTCGGGCGCGAAGGCCTCAAACGGCTGCATCGAGATCTCGTAGGAGAGGTCGGGGATCTCCGAGCGTTCCCGGAAGCCGGGGTGGCGGTCACGCAGGTCGCGGTAGACCTTCATATAACGGCCGGCCTGCCGCATCATCCAGACCGGCGGCCGCTCCACCTGCTCGCCTCGGGCAGCGCGCAGCAGCAGGGGCAGGGTTTCGGCCATGGAGGGAGGGAATGCCAGCGGCGAACCTACCCGACCAGCCGGCCGGCTTCGGTGGATTCGTCACACAGGGCCTGGCTGCGGGCTTCATCGCGCTGCAGCACCAGGACGCTGAGAGGCGGCAGGCAGAGGTTGATGGATTGCTCGTAGCAGTGCATGGGGCAGGTATCGGTGAACTTGCCGCCGAGATTGCCGAGGTTGCTGCCGCCGTAACGGCTGCTGTCGGTGTTGAACACCTCGCTGTAGTAGCCCTCGAGCGGCACCCCCACCCGGTAGTGGGAATGACTCTGCGGGGTGAAGTTGGCCACCACCACCAGCCAGCGCCCAGTAGTGCTCTCCCGGCGCATGAAGCTGATCACGGAGTGGCGGTTGTCGCTGCAGTCGATCCACTGGAAGCCGTATTCAACGAAGTCGTCGCGCCAGAGCGCTGGCTCTTCGCGGTAGAAGCGGTTGAGGTCGTCAACCATGGCCAGCAGGCCTTTGTGGGCGTCGTACTGGAGCAGATCCCACTGCAGATCGCCCCACACGTTCCATTCGGAGCGCTGGCCGAATTCCATCCCCATGAAGATGGTCTTCTTGCCCGGGTGGGTCCACATGTAGGCGAGAAGGGCGCGCACGTTGGCGAACTTCAGCCAATCGTCGCCGGGCATCTTGTGCAGCAGGCTGCTCTTGCCGTGCACCACTTCATCATGGCTGAGGGCCAGCATGAAGTTCTCGGTGTAGTGATACCAGATCGAGAAGCTGATGTTGTTCTGATGGAACTGGCGGAACCAATGATCCAGCTCGAAGTAATCGAGCATGTCGTGCATCCAGCCCATGTTCCACTTCAAGTTGAAGCCCAGGCCACCGATTTCGGTGGGCTTGGTGACCATGGGCCAGGTGGTGGATTCTTCGGCGATCGACAGCGCCCCCGGGAAATGATGGAAAAGCACCGCATTGGCCTGCTGCAGGAAGCGCACGGCCTCGAGATTTTCCCTGCCGCCGTATTCGTTCGGCAGCCACTCTCCATCCGGGCGGAGATAATCGCGGTACAGCATGGACGCCACAGCATCCACCCGGATGCCATCGATGTGGAACTCCTCGAACCAATACACAAGATTGGCCACCAGGAAGTTGCGCACTTCGTTGCGGCTGTAGTTGAAGATCAGCGTGCCCCATTCCTTGTGCTCACCGATGCGTGAATCGGCGTGCTCGTAGAGGTGGCAGCCATCGAAGAAGGCCAGGCCATGGCTGTCCTTGGGGAAGTGGCCCGGCACCCAGTCGAGCAGCACGCCGATGCCTTCGGCGTGGCAGCGGTCCACGAAGGCACGGAACTCATCCGGGGAACCGAAGCGGCTGGTGGGGGCATAGAAGCCGGTGACTTGATACCCCCAGGAGCCATCGAACGGATGCTCGGCGATCGGCAGCAGCTCGATGTGGGTGAAGCCGCGTGCTTTCACATAGGGGATCAGGCGGTCGGCCAGTTCCGGATAGGTGAGCAGCCTGGCGCCTGGCTTGAGATCAGCGGCGGCCACCGGCGGCCGGGGCGTGCCATCGGGCTCAATGAACGGTTGATCCATGGCCGCGTGCATCCAGCTGCCCAGATGCATCTCGTAGACGGCGATCGGCTGCTCCAGCGGATCGCGGCTGTCGCGCTCGGCCAGCCAGCCCTGGTCGGACCAGCGGTACTGGCCCAACTGCGCCACCACCGACCCCTGCTGCGGTCGCACCTCGTGCTGGAAGCCGTAGGGATCGGCCTTCTGATAGCAGTGCCCGTGTTGATTGCGGACTTCGTATTTGTAGATCGTTCCCGGCATCAGCCCGGGGATGAACAGCTCCCAGATGCCACCGAGGCGCAGCTGCATCGGATGGTGGCGGCCATCCCAACCGTTGAAATCGCCCAGCATCGCCACCGTGAGGGCATTGGGAGCCCACAGGGCGAACTGCACGCCCGCCACACCATTGCGCTCGCACACATGGGCTCCAAGCCGCCGCCAGATGTGGTGGTGGTTGCCTTCGGCGAAGAGATGGCGATCGAGCTCGCCCATCCACTCTTCACGGAAGGCCCATGGGTCGTGCTGCTGGTGCTCGATACCTGCGCGTCGCACCCACAACTGGTAATTCTGGGCGGGATCGTGATCCAGTTCCGCTTCGAACAGCCAGCGGTGATGGGGGCACTCCATCGCCAGCGACTGGCCATTGAGACGCAGTTCCACCCGTTCGGCCTCGGGCATCCAGGCCCGCACCACCCAGTGATCGCCGAGAGGTTGGGGCCCCAGCACCGCAAACGGATGATCGTGACGGCACTCTTCGAGTTTCTGACCGTCTTGGACCATCCAGTCGAGGCTGGCGGGAGCCATGGGCGCACATGCGGGCGAGCCGGGAGCTTAGGCCGCCCACCTGCTCCGCCGCCTCAGCGCGGCGGGGTGGTGGGGAAATCGATGCCGATGATGTGGCCGGCGGAATCGAGGATCACGAACAGGTTGTCGGTGAGACGACTGAACTGGGTGGTGACGAGCACCAGCTGCTGGTCACCACCCTGGCTGGCCACCAGGGTGCCGCGCACCCGCTGGAAGGGGCCGGTGCGTTTTTCCAGGTTCTGCCAGCGGTTTGTGAGTTCCTGCGCGGAGATCTGCTGCTGCAGCTCCAGCGACAGCATGCTCCGTGCCGTCACCACTTCGCCACGGCTCACTGCGGTAACGAAGCTGCTGGCGATCTGACGGATTGGTGTGCTGCTGCGCTCCCACTCCCAGGCCAGCAACCGGCCCCGTTCGTCGACCACCAGCACGATCTTCTTTGCACCGCTGGGGGTGGTCAGCTCCGCTTCCACCGTGCTGTCGTCCACCCCACTCACAACCTCGAGCACCTTGCTGCCGAGGATCCTTTCCTGGCCCTGCAGGCGCTGATTGACCTTTTCAACGGTCGTGGATTGGCGCAACTCCGGAGCCAGCTGCTCGTAGATCGCCTGGCTGTTCCTCTGGCCGATGGCCGTGAGCAGGTTTTCTGCTGCACGCTTGGCGTCGGCCTGGGAGAGGCTGGTAGTGGCCAGTGCCGCCGGCCCCGAGAAGCCGGCCAACAGGGCCGCAGCCAGAAGGGCTGAACGTAGAACCATGGCAGTCAGAGGGTTGGGATCAGCAAAGTTTCGCCGACGTGAGCGGCTTGAGGTGCAACTGCGCCTCTTGGAGACTGAACTGGAGGGTGATCACCCGATGGTCGGGACCTGTGCGGCCCCTGGGGTGATAGCCATCGCCGGGATTGACGGCGATCTGCGGCCATGCCGCCGCCGCCAAAGACAGGCGCAGGCATTCGCCGGCGCGAAGCGTGGCCAGCAGGGGCTGGAACTGCAGCCGGCGTCGTTGCACGGTCAGGGCATCGTGGCCGAGCCAGCGACTCACCCCTGTGCAGAGCTGCAGCACCTGACTGCCACCGGCGCGCACCACCGAAAGCGCCCCACACAGGTCGTGGCCGAGCTGATCGGCGGCCAGATCCACCACCAGCTCTGGCCTGCCGCACAGCTGCACATCCTGCGCGAGAGGCGCCGAGGTGAAACAGGCCACATCGCTGCGCTGGTCGATGTCGCCCCTCTCCACCAGGCCGGCCTCCAGGGCCAGATGGCCACCACGGCCGGGGCAGGGCCGCCAGGGGTCGTGCACCAGCCACACCGCACCACCCCCCTTCCCGGCCTCTGTGAGCTGCCCCTCATTTGCATTGATCGCCGCCAGCCCGCCGCTGCGTAGGCCCCACACCAGGGAAGGATGAGGAGCGGCCGGGGCAGGGACCCAGGCCCCGCTGGTGAGGTCGCCTAGTGCGCAGGCAGCCGGCATCTTGGTGGGCTCACGGCCACGCAGATGCCGGTCGAAGAAGGCCAGCTGCAGCTGATCAATTCCGCCGTTCCAGTTCAGATGGGTCCAGGGACCCACCAGCAGTTTCGCTGAGCCGCCGCACGCCCGACTGCGTTCAAGCAGGTCAAGCACGCCGCAAAGATGTGGGTCGAGCCAGCCGCCGATCAGCAGCATGGGCTGGCGCAGCAGGGCCGGCGGAGGGTGGTGGCAACGCCAGCCGTGCGGGTCCCGGGGATCAAGGTGCAGCCAGCCGAGCCCCATGCCGTTGGGGTCGTGGCGCTCCAGCAGCGCCATCCCCTCCATCAGGAACTGCCCGCTCTCCAGGCTGCGGCGGATCGCCTGCCAGGCGTCGTGGTCACCGCGGCGGCGCACGGTTTCTGCGGCCAGCTGCAGTGCCCAGCCCAGCCCCAGCGCCCAGCGGTGTGCGCCCCCGTCGCTAGCCCAGTGAAGCCGTTCATCGAGGCCGGTCATGGCCGGGGCCATGGCATCGGGTGGCGCCGTGTCTGCGCTGCCCAGCACCTGGGTGAGGCCCTGATAGGAAAAGCCGTAGGTGCCCACCTTGCCATCGGCGAACGGCAGGCTGCGCGCCCATTGCACCGCGGTGGCCCCATCCAGGGCCTCCTGGGCGAATCCTTCGAACTGGCCGGCCGAATCGCCCCGACCGCGCACGTCCTGCACCACCACCGCATAGCCCTGCTGGGCATACCAGTGGGGATGGGCGGCGGTGATGGTGGAGGCGATGGCCCGGCCATAGGGCTGGCGCACCAGCAAAACCGGCCAGCGCCCAGGCGTGCTCGGCTTCCAGACGCGGCTGGCCAGCTTCACCCCATCGGCGCAGGGCATCCAGGTGTCGCTGGACTCCACCGGCAGGGCGTCAGGCACCGGTGCGGCTCAGCGCACGTCTGGGCAGTAGAGGCCCACCACGTAAGTCGTCAGCACTTCGGCGTCCTGAGTGCTGACGTTGCGGCTCTGGGCCACCATCGCTACAGCCTGGGGGGAACTGGAGCGGACGCCCTGGGCATTGAGGGCACGCAACTGACTGCAGAGGTTCTGGGCCACCTGCGGATTCTGTTTGACCGATTCGAGCAGGGCGGAAGCGGCACCGGCTGGAGCGGCTGCCAGTACGGCGAACGATGCGAGTGCGGCTGTGAGGGAGCAGAGCGCATGGCTGGTGTCTCCCCAGCGACGGGTGTAAGTCAATGCAAGACCAAGGAGGGAGTGCTCCCATTCCAGTGAGATGGAGGGTGGGGCAGGGGCGCGGCGGGTCAGTTTGGGGAGCGACTGGATGCCTTGCGGGCCCGAAGGATCCAGCCGCGCACGGTGTCACGGTCGATTCTGGCAAGAGCTCCTGGCCGCAGGGCCCGCTCCAGCCGGGTGAGCTGCACCTGCAACCGTTCCGGTGAGCATTCCGCCAGAGCGGTGGCTGTGGCAATGCCGGCATGGAGCAACAGGGCCGCATCACCGGCGTCGAGGGCGAGCGCCTCCATCAGCCTTGCCTGGCCGCGCAGACGCGTCAGCCGCTGTTCGGAAGCCCCCTGTCTCGCCAACTGGCGCAGGGCCCCGTCCTGGAGCCGGGCCAGGCTGGCCCACTCCCGCACGCCGGCGGCCTGGAGTTGCTCCTGCTCCAGATGGAAGTGCTGGGGCAGGGGATACATGGGGGCGGGGACGTTCAGGGCTTGATCACCACCACGGTTCCATCGCGGCCGCGGGTGGCTTCCGCCAGCACCACGGGCTTGCTCACGCCTGGTGCCACCGTTTCCACACGCCGCAGGCGCACATGAACGCTGCCGTCGGTGGTGATGCGGCCACTGCCGCGCAGGTTGCGGGCCAACTGCTCCACGGTGGGCCCGTAGGAGGCTGGGCTCAGATCGGCGCCGGCGGTGGCCACCACCAGGTTGGTGCCGTTGTCGAACACGATCGGAGCGTTCACCGCCCCTTCGACCTTCTCACGGGGGTTGTAGCTGATCGCGAAGGCCCAGCAGGAGAGTGACAGCAGCACAGTGAAGCTGGTGACCCCCACCAGCCGGAAGCGGATCCCCCAGCTGGAGATGAACCCCACCAGGGTCGCCACGGCCAGCACCGCGCTCGCCCCCGCGAGCCACTGCCCGGCTTTGAGCAGGATCGGATCGGCAGGCATGGGGGCTGGGCGGCAGGGGATTCAACTTATATATTGCGGCCACCTCAGGCGGTGATAGAAGCGAGCCGATGGGGGACGACGCTGAGCGCAATGCAGGGGCCGTGGCACAGGCCGTGGGCCGGCGGCGACGGCGCCGTCCATTGGTGGTGGCCACAGTGCTCGGTGCAGGCCTGGTGGCCACGGGCTGGTTCGGCGCCGATCACATCGGCCGCAGCCTCTACGACCGCTGGCGCCCCGACCTTGAACGTCAGTTGACCCGCGCCCTGGGTCATCCCCTTGAACTCGGCCCCTACGACGGGCTGCGGCCCTGGGGCATGGCGATCGGCGCCAGCCGCTTCAGCCCCGGCCCCAATGACGGGTCAAGTGTGAAGGTGCGCTCCCTCACTGTGGGGCTGGATCCGTTGGGAAGCCTGCAGACCTGGACCCCCACTCTCCAGCTCACGGCGAGGGGCGCCGAGATGGATCTCGTCCGCAATGCCGCCGGCCAGTACTGGGTGTTCGGCGGCACCGTCGCCGGCCGACAGCCGCCGCGGCTGAACCTGAACGTGCACCTCGCCGATTCCACGCCGGTCACCATTGCCCCGGCGGGGCTCCACCTGCGGCTGCGGGGCTCGGTGGCGGTGAACCTGCAGAAGCGCCTGGTGAACTGGCGCCTCAACGGATCGCAACGCCTGCCCCGCAAGCCTGAGCCGGCGGCTCTCGCTGGTCGGCCTGCAGCCGGCGACGGGCTGAGGCAAGCCGTTGGCGCTGCTGCCGGCCGCCTGCGCGCCGAGGGCCGCTTCCAGTGGGACCGCCGCGAGCTTGATCTGGCGCTGCGGCTGCGGCAGGTGCAGCTCGAGCCCCTGGCGGGCCTGTTGCCGGCCGGCATCGGTTTCGCGCGGCCAGGGGGTGCCGGCGGGCGCCATCTCAGCGGTCGCGCCGATGGCCGCCTGTCGTTGTCGCTGACACTGCCGCAGCAAGCCGGTCGCTTCCGCTGCGGCGGCAACTTGCGCCTGGGCGGACTGCAGCTGCAGGACCCCCAGCTGCCCGCCCCCTGGCAAGCCGACAGCGCCCAGCTGCGCTGCCGCGACGACCAGATCAGCCTCGATCCCATGCGCTGGAGCATGGCCAACTGGCGCGGCAGCGCCGCTGGTTCGCTGGTGCCGGGCCGTTCCTTCGCCCTCACCGGCGGTGCTGAAGATCCCCGGCGCGGCGATCGCCTGCAACTGCAGGTTCAGGGGCCCTGGCTGCAACCAAGAGTGCAGCTCACCGGCCGGGTTCCGCTCGGCAAAGGCACGCCCACCAGTCCGGCACCGCTGGCGCTCAGCGCCGATCTGCAGGTGGACCGGCGCCGTTCCCTGGCAGTGGACTTGCGGCGTTTACAGCTGACGTCCGGCCGTTCCCAGCTGGTGGCCGACGGTGCGCTCTGGCCCAGGCTGGCGGTGCGCAGTCGGTCGGGCTCGCTGCACCCCAGCCTCTGGAGCGCCGCCCCCTGGCTGGGCTCGCTGCTGGGCCGTCAGGAGCCGCTGTCGCTGGAGCTGGAGTCGTCGGGAACGCTGCTGGCCCCACGCCTGCAGGGCTCGCTGGCCCGCCAGGGCCGCCCGCTGCTGAACCTCGACCTGCTGGCCCGTGCCGCCTCCGCTAGGGCGGGTGGCCGTCCTGCCGTGCCCAACACGCTCACGGCCGTGCTGCGGGCTCCGGCCGGTGTGAGCGTGGAGGGTCGGTCGGTGCTGGGGGCCACCATCGCGCAGCTGGGCTGGAGGGACGGGCTGCTGCGTCTCGACGACTTGACGGCGCCGGGCTTGACCGCCCAGGGGCGCCTGCCGCTGCGCTGGCAGAACCGCCGCGGGCTGGTGGCGGGTGATCTTGACCTGCTGCTCGACCTGCCCGCCTATCCCCTGCAGCGCCTCAGTCCGCTGGTGGGAGTCCGCCTGTTCGGCACGCTGGGGGCCCGCGGCAGCCTGCGCGGTCCGCTGGCGGCCTTGCGGCCCGACCTGCGCCTGGAAGTGGCCGACCTGGGCAGCGGTCCGCTCCAGCTGCGGGAACGCTGGACCGGGCGGCTGGTGGCGGCTGGCAGCGGCAGCCAGCTGAGCATGCGCTCCACCGGCACCGCCCTGCCCGGCACGCTTACCGCCAGCCTCGATACCTCCTGGTTGCCGCGGCAGGTGAGCCTGCAGCGCCAGGGGGGCACGCTCGCGCTCAATGGCAGCCGGGAGCAGTACCGCTGGCAGGCCCGCGGCCTGCCCCTCAACGGCCTGCGCCTAGAGACCACCCGAGGAGGCCGCCGCGAGCCGCTGCAGGGGCTGCTGAGCGGTCAAGGGGTGGTGGGCCTGGCGCCGCTCACGATGAACGGCCGGGTGCAGGTGGAGCGCCCGGCGCTGCTGGGGCTGCTCGCCCGCGAGCTGGTGGCCGAAGGTGACCTCCGCCAGGGCCGCTACCGGCTCCGTGGCCGGGTCGATCCGCTCAGCGGTGGCCAGCTCAACCTGCGGGCCACCGGCAGTGGCGGTGGCCCGCTCCAGCTCGCCTTTGAAGGCCGTTCGCTCACCAGCGCCTTCTTCGAGCAGGTGCTTCAGCTCCGCGCCCGCACCGGCGGGGTGGTGGGTCCGCCCCAGGGACGCGCCAGCGATCTGGGTGTGCTGGCGATCGACACCCTGGGCGGCACCGTGGCCGATCAACTGGCAGCTCTGGCGGCGGCTCGCGCCCGGCTCGAGGACTCCGCCCAGGCCGGCATGGCGCCCAGGCCGAAGTTCCGCACCGATCTGCTGCGCGGCCTGGTGGATCTCGACGGCACCCTGGCCGGACCCAACCTCGCCGCGCTCAGGCTGACTCTCAACGCCAAGGGTCACCTGTGGCTGAAGGGCGACGACCGCGATCAGGCCCTGCAGCTGGAGCCCTTCGTGGTGCGGCTGCAGGGGCCGCTCGGACCCGGCCTGGGCCAGTTCGCGCTGGAAGGTCTTTCGCTGGGGCTGCTGGCCCTGATCACGCCGGTTCCTAATGGGCTGCGCGGCACGATCGATCTGGAAGGCCGCTTCCGGATCGGTGGCGCGGGCCGGCCTGGGTCCGCACCGGAGCCACAGTTCACCACCCGGGTGGCCCTGCGCGACGGCTCGCTCAACGGCATCCCGCTGGTGCTGGAGAACGCCCAGGTGAGCCTCGATGAAGCCGCTGTGTCGGCCCAGGCCTCCCTGCGTGGTGATAGTGCCGCCGACAGCGTGGATCTGAGCGCGCGGGTGCCGCTGGATCCCGCCAGCGACGGCCTGCGGTTGCGGCTCTCCAGCCGCGGCGATGGCCTGCGCTTCCTCACGGCCCTGGGCGGCAAGCAACTGCTCTGGCGTAGGGGCAGCGCCGATCTGGAGCTGCTGGTGCGCGGCAGCCTCGACGACCCCTCCGCCAACGGCTTCCTGCGCGTCCGAGGCGGCGAGCTGCTGCTGGCCGGTCAGGAGGTGACCAGGCTGGAAGCCACCGTGCTGTTCGACTTTGAGCAGCTACTGGTGCAGGAGTTCAGCGGCCAGGTGGGGCAGAAGGGGGCGATCAAGGCCGCCGGCAGCCTGCGGCTGTTCACCCCGTTGCCGGAGGAGAAGCCGCTGCAGGTGGAACTCACCACCGCCCGCCTGAGCGTGCCGCGCCTCAACGCCCAGACTGACGCGTTGCTCACCGTCACCGGCACCCTGCTGCGGCCGCTGGTGGGCGGAGAGGTGAATGTCAGCCGCGGCAAGCTCAACGTGCAGCCCGGTCAATTAGCCCAGTCGGAGCAGATCGAGGGCGGCGAAGGCAAGACCGTGGCCGTGAGGCCGGTAGCGATGCAGACCCTGCTGGAGTCGAACTGGGACTTCCAGCAGCCGCTGGTGCTGATGGGGGCAGGTGTGGACACGGGTTCGGGAGAGGCGCTGCGCAGCTCGGTGCCCGATCTTTCCTATTTCAAGCTGGAGGATCTGCGCCTGAACCTTGGCCCTGATCTGGAGGTGGTGATGCCCCCGGTGGCGGCCTTCCGCACCACTGGTCTGCTCACCCTCAACGGGCCGATCGACAGCAGCCTGCAGGCCCGCGGTGTGGTGCGTCTTAGGGGCGGCCGCCTGACGCTGTTCACCACCACCTTCACGCTCGATCCCGATGCGCCCAACGTGGCGGTGTTCACCCCGTCGCTGGGCCTGGTGCCCTTCCTCGACATCGCCCTGCGCACCCGGGTGTCGAACAGCCTGGAGGTGGGCCGCAGCCCGGGCTTCGTGACCGAACAGGACCTGCGCGGCGGCTTCACCCCGCTGGACCAGCTCAATCTCGTGCGGGTGGTGATGAAGATCAGCGGTCCGGCCGACCGGATCGGTGAATCACTGGAGCTGCGCAGCAATCCGCCGCTGTCCCAGGAGCGGCTGGTGGCCTTGATCGGTGGCAATTCGCTGGCGGGCCTCACCGGGGGCAATGCGGGCGCGGCCCTGGCCACTGTGCTGGGCCAGTCGTTGCTCTCACCCCTGGTGAGCACGCTCACCGATGCGCTCGGCCAGCGGGTGAGCTTCGCGATCTACCCCAGCTACGTGGTGCCAACCGACAGCCAGAATCCCAACAGGGGCAATGGGCGGGTGCCCTCCCAGCTGGTGCTGGCCACCGATTTCGGCCTGGACCTTACCGATCGGATCAACCTCTCGATGCTGGCGGCACCGAACCGCAGCGACATCCCCCCCCAGTTCACCCTGCGTTATCAGGTCAACGACACCTACGGCCTGCAGGGATCGGTGGATGCGGAAGGTCGCTGGCAAACCCAGCTGCAATTCTTCTTCCGGTTCTGAACGCCCCGCCCATGGCCGACGCCCCATCCAAGGCCTCAACGTCCGCCATGGCTCCCAGCGCGCTCGAGGCTTCCGCCCTAAGCCTGGCCTGTACGGCTCCGCGGCCCTCTCCCCTGCCGGCAGCCTCCGCGGCAGATCAGGCCATCGGGGTGGATCTCGGCGGTACGGCCATCAAGCTGGCCCGCGTTGATCGCAAGGGCCAGGCCCTGGCAGAGCTGGAGCTGCCCACCCCCCAGCCACCGATGCCCGGCGCCGTGTCCATGGCGATCGCCGCGGCGATCGAGCAGCTCGACCCAGAGCGGCAGGCGGCCGTTGTGGGCGTGGGCGTGCCCGGCCCGGTCGATGCGTCCGGTCGCGTTGCCCGCATCGCCATCAACCTGCCGGGCTGGCGCCGGGTGCCGCTGGCCGACTGGCTGGAGGCCCGACTCGATCGGCCGCTGGTGCTGGCCAACGATGGCAACTGCGCCCTGCTGGGCGAGGCCTGGTGCGGCGCGGCGCGCGGCGAGGACAATGTGCTGCTGCTGACCCTGGGCACCGGCGTCGGGGGCGGGGTGCTGCTGGGCGGCCAGCTGTTCACCGGGCCCCACGGGGCGGCGGCCGAGCCGGGGCTGATCGGCGTGGATCCGCAGGGTCCCGACTGCCACAGCGGCAACCGGGGCTCGCTGGAACAGTTCTGCAGCATCAATGGCCTGCGGCGCCTGTCGCTGCTGGAGCCCCGCGAGCTCTGCCGCCGTGCCGACGCGGGTGAGGCCGATGCCCTGGCGGTGTGGGACCGCTACGGCCAGCTGCTGGGTACGGGCCTCAGCTCCCTGCTCTATGTGCTCACGCCTGAGCTGGTGCTGCTCGGCGGTGGCCTGAGCGGCGCCAGCCACCACTTCCTGCCGGCGGTCTGGCGGGAGGTGGAGCAACGGGTGATGCCGGAGAGCCGCGAGGGCCTGCGTCTGCGCCGCTGTGCCCTCGGCAACGGGGCGGGCCGGCTCGGTGCCGCCCGGCTGGCCTTCGATCGTCTCGCGCCCCTGCCGCCCACCGATTGAGAAGATGGGGCCATGACCAGCCCCGTTCCTGACCCCTCCCCAGAACTGCTGCAGCGCGCCCTGGCGGTGCGGCGAGCGGCGGGTCAGCTCGCCCAGAGCAGCGACGCCGAGCGCCAGGCGGCGCTGGAGGCGATGGCGGCGGCATTGGAGCAGGCGTCTGCTGAAATCCTGGCCGCCAATGCAGCTGACCGCCAGGCGGCACAGGCCGATGGCCTGCCGGCGGCGCTGGCGGCACGGCTGGTGCTCGATGGCCCGAAGCTGGCGGCGGCCGTGGCGGGGGTGCGTCAGCTGGCGGCCCTGAGCGACCCGCTCGGCCAACGTCAGTTGCACACGGAACTGGATGAGGGCCTGGTGCTGGAGCGGATCACGGTGCCGCTCGGGGTGGTGGGGGTGATCTTCGAGGCGCGCCCCGATGCGTTGGTGCAGATCGCAGCGCTGGCGGTGCGCTCCGGCAATGGCGCCCTGCTCAAGGGGGGCCGGGAAGCCCGCCTGAGCTGCGCCGCCATCCACAGGGCCCTGCAGCAGGGTCTGGCCGCCAGTGCGGTGTCACCGCAGGTGCTCGATCTGCTCACCTCCCGGGAGGAGAGCCTCGCCTTGCTCAAGCTTGAGGGCCTGGTCGATCTGATCATTCCGCGCGGCTCCAATGCCCTGGTGCGCTTCATCCAGGACAACACCCGTCTGCCGGTGCTGGGCCACGCCGACGGCATCTGCCACCTGTACGTGGATGCGGAGGCCAACAGCGAGGAGGCGCTGCGGGTGGCCCTGGATTCCAAGATCCAGTATCCCGCCGCCTGCAACGCGATCGAAACCCTGCTGGTGCATCGCGCCATTGCTGCTGATTTCCTGCCGCCGGCGGTGGCGGCCTTCGCGGCGGCGGGGGTGGAGCTGCGCGGTGATCCCCGCGCCTGCGCCCTCGGCGTGCCGCTCCCCGCCAGCGACGAGGACTGGGGCACGGAGTATTCCGATCTGGTCCTGGCGGTGAAGCTGGTCGACGACCTGGAGGCGGCGCTGGCCCACATCGCCCACTACGGCTCCCGCCACACCGAGGCGATCTGCACCGCCAATCCAGCCACAGCCGAGCAGTTCCTGCGCGCCGTCGACAGTGCCGGGGTGTTCGCCAATTGCTCCACCCGCTTCGCCGATGGCTTCCGCTACGGCCTCGGGGCGGAGGTGGGCATCAGCACCCAGACCCTGCCCCCGCGTGGGCCGGTGGGGCTGGAGGGCCTGGTCACCTACCGCTACCGCCTGCGCGGCCATGGCCAGACCGTGGCGGATTACGCCCGCGGCGATCAGCGCTTCATGCACCGCTCCCTCCCCCTGTGACTGCCGCCTCAAACCCGCCCGGCAAACCCGCCAGCGCCACGCCCAGCCACCCCATCGTTGAGCCTGCCGGCCACCCCGCAGGCTTTGGCGCGGACGCCATCCACGTGCGGGGCCTCCGGCTCTGGGCCCATGTGGGGGTGCTGGAGCGGGAGCGCCTGCTTGGCCAGTGGTTCGAGCTGGATCTCACCCTCTGGTGGCCACTGGCGCGGGCGGGGCGCGCCGATGCTCTGGGTCTAAGCCTTGATTACGGCGTGGCGATCCAGGCCCTGCAGCGGCTGGCCCGGGAGCTGCGCTGCCTCACCCTGGAGGCCTTTGCGGAGCAGACGCTCAACACGATCGAGCGGTTGTACGGCCCGGTGCCGCAGCGGCTGGAGCTGCGCAAGTGCCGAGCCCCTGTGCCGGGCTTCAGCGGCAGCGTGGCGGTGGAGCGCTGGCGGCACGCGGAGCGGATCGGCCAGCCGGCGGGGCTGCCTGCTGCACCTGCCACTTCTGCTTCCAGCGGCCACTGAGCCCCCGGCCATCAGGATGGCCCGATGACGGCGCTTCCCCCCCTTGTTCTCGTCCACGGTCTCTGGGACACCCCACGGCTGTTCGCACGGCTGACCCGCCAGCTGGCCGGCGCCCGCGACCCGCTGCTGATCCCCCACCTGCCCCACCGGCTCGGGGCCACCCGCATGCGGCCGCTGGCGGAGCGGCTCGGAGCGGCGATCGAGGCGGCCTTCGGCCCGGATCAGCCGATTGATCTGCTCGGCTTCTCCATGGGCGGAGTGATCGGTCGCACCTGGATCCAGCTGCTGGGTGGCCATCAGCGCACGCGGCGTTTCATCAGCGTCGGCAGCCCCCAGCAGGGCACGATCGTCGCCCAGCCGTGGCCCTCCTGGCTGGTGGGCGGCATCGCCGAGATGAAGCTGGGCAGCCCGCTGGTGCGCGAGCTCAACGGCGATCTCAGCGGCCTTGAGGGGGTGGAGTGCCAGAGCTACTACTCGCCTCTGGACCAGGTGGTGATACCGGCCTGGCGGGGCGTGCTGCCGGTGGGGCCGTGCACACCGCTGCCCCCCACCCTGCACCAGCACATCCTCAGTGACCCGCGCTCGCTGGAGGCGCTGCGGCAGGTGCTGCTGGCCCCCTGAACAGGCAGGTTCAGGCCACCGCCACCAGGCCCGAGTGCCGGATCAGCGCTTCCGGCGAGGGCTGCCGGCCGCGGAAGGATTCGAACACCTCGGCCGGATGGCGGCTGCCCCCCAGCCCCAGCACCGTGGCGCGGAAGCGGCGACCGGTGGCCTGGATGGCCTCCTCGTTCTCGAGACCCACATCCTCGAAGGCGCTGAAAGCATCGGCGCTGAGCACCTCAGCCCATTTGTAGGAGTAGTAGCCGGCTGCGTAGCCGCCGGCGAAGATGTGGCCGAAGGAGCAGAGCAGCGCGTCTTCAGGGATCGGGGCGATCACGGTGGTGGTGGAAGCGATCTCACGGCGCAGCGCCTCTGGTGAGCGGCCGTCCTCAGGGGTCCACTGGCTGTGCAGGCGCAGATCGGTGAGCGCCAGGTGCACCTGGCGCAGGGTGGCGGCGCCGGTCATGAAGGTGCGGGCCGCCTGCAGCTTGGCGAACTCCGCTTCGGGCAGGGGCTCGCCGCTCTGCCAGTGGCGGGCCATGCCCAGCAGGGTGGCGCGGTCGTAGCACCAGTTCTCCATGAACTGGCTGGGCAGCTCTACCGCATCCCACTCCACGTTGTTGATGCCTGCCGCCTGAGGCCGCTCCACCGTGGTGAGCATGTGCTGCAGACCATGGCCGAATTCGTGGAAGAGGGTCTCCACTTCCTCGAAGGTCATCAGGCTGGGCGTGTCGCCCACCGGCGGGCTCTGGTTGCACACGAGGTAGGCCACCGGCAGCACCGGCCGGCCGTCGTCCGCCACGCTGCGCACCAGGCATTCATCCATCCAGGCACCGCCCCTTTTGCTGCCGGGACGGCTGTAGGGGTCGAGATAGAACGCTGCAATGGCTTCGCCGCTGCCGGCGTCGTCGACGCGGAAGTAGCGCACATCGGGGTGCCACACCGGCGCCTCGCCATCGGCGGCGTTGATGCGGATGCCGAACAGGCGGTTGCAGAGGCCGAACAGACCATCCAGCACGCGCGGCAGCGGGAACCAGGGGCGCAGCGCCTCGCTGTCGAGCGCGAAGGCTTCCTGCCGGCGGACTTCCGCCCAGAAGCTCACATCCCAGGCCTGGAGGTCCTCGGCTTCAGTGGCGCCGGCGCGGACAGCACAGGCGCGCAGTTCGGCCAGTTCCTGCAGGGCAACGGGATGGGCGGCGGCACGCAGATCCTCCAGCAGCCGCTCCACCTCCTCCACCGAGCCGGCCATCTTGGCGGCCAGGCTCACATCGGCCCAGTGGGCGTAGCCCAGGCGCTGGGCCTGCTCGCGCCGCAAGGTGAGGATCCGCTCGATCAGCGGCCCGTTGCCGCCGTCTTCGCCGGAGGCCCGGCTCACATGGGCCTTGTAGAGGCGCTCGCGCAGATCACGGCGGCGGCTGTATTTGAGAAAAGGGGCATAGCGGGGCATGTCGAGGCCCAGCAACCAGGGGCCCTCGGCGGCGCTGGCCTCGGGGTGATCGGCCTGGCGTGCCGCCTGAGCCAGCTGCCCGCGCAGGCTTTCGGGCAACCCTTCCACCTCGGCCGCTTCTGTGAGCAGAAGGCTCCAGCCGTTGGTGGCATCGAGCAGTTGGTTGCCGAAGCGGGTGGAGAGTTCGGCCAGCTCCTGGCTGGTGGCGTTGAAGGCGGCCTGGTCGTCGCCTTCCAGCCCCACGCCGCGCAGCTCCATGTCGCGCCGTTCGGCCGCGAGGATGCGCTGCTGGGTGTCATCGAGGTCGTTGCTGGCCTGGAGGGTTTCCAGCGCCCGGTAGAGCACCCTGCTCTGGCCGACGCGATTGCCGAAGGCCACCACGGCGGCCTGCTGGCCGGCATGGGCGGTGCGCAGCTCCGGCCCGTTGCAGACGCCGTTGAGGTGGCTGACCACCCCCCAGCTCCAGCGCAGCCGCTCGCCCAGCCGCTGCAGCGGCCCCATCACCTGCTGCCAATTCAGCGGAGCTTCGGCCTCGAGGGCTGCCGAGAGCTCTGCTTCCAGCCGGTCGAGCTGCTGATCGAGCTCGGCCAGCAGGCCGGGCATGTGCGCGCTGACCTGCTCGGGAGTGATCGCTGCGTAGTCAGGCAGGCCCTCGCCGACCAGCAGGGCCACAGGAGCTTCGAGGGTGGATGGCATCGCCGGGGAGCGTTGGGGTGGTGTGGACCCATTTCACCCCAGCGGTGCAGCCGCCGGCGGCTCAGCCCAGGACGGGAAGCCGGCCAAGGGCCAGCTGGGCGTGGGCGCTGAGCTTCTCGGCCAGGGCGTTGGTGCTGGCGCCATAGAGATCAATGGCCAGGCGGGGCCAGAAGCCGATCGCCAGGGTGGGGACCAGCAGCACCAGGCCGATCACCAGTTCGCGGGGCTTCATGTCGCCCACCACGGCCAGGGCCGGAATCCTGGGGCCGAAGAACACCCGCCGACTCATCGACAGGAGATAGACGGGGGTGAGCACCAGGCCGATGGCGGCAAGGATGATGGTGATCACACGGAAGCCGATCGTGAAGCTGTCGTTGCTGGTGACCCCCAGGAACACGGTGATTTCACTGATGAAGCCGCTCATTCCAGGCAGGGCCAGCGAGGCCAGGGAGCTGGCCAGGAAGAAGGCGAAGGTGATCGGCAGCACCTTGGCCAGGCCGCCCATGTTGGGGATCGACAGGGTTTTGGTGCGCTCGTAGAACACACCGGTGACGAAGAACATCGAAGCGGCGATCAGGCCGTGGCTGATCATCTGCAGCATGGCCCCGCTCAGCCCGAGGGTGTCGATGGCGCCGATGCCGAGCAGCACGAAGCCCATGTGGCTCACCGAGCTGCAGGCGATCCTCCGTTTGACGTTGTCCTGGGCGAAGGCATTGAGCGCGCCATACACGATGTTGACAATGCCCAGCACGATCAACGCCGGTGCCAGGCGCAGATGGGCGTCGGGAAGCATCTGCACGTTGAAGCGCAGCAGGGCGTAGCCGCCCATCTTGAGCAACACGCCGGCCAGCAGCATCGACACCGGCGCGTTGGCTTCGCCGTGGGCATCGGGCAGCCAGGTGTGCAGCGGGAACATCGGCAACTTCACGCCGAAGCCGATCAGGAAGCCGAGGTAACAGAGCAGGGCGAAGCTGCCGCCGTAGGAGCGCTCACTGAGTTCCTGCAGGTTGAGGGTGAAACCGTCACCGCCGAGGGCCAGGGCCAGTCCGCTGATAAGGATCAACAGTGAGGCTGTGGCGGTGTAGAGGATGAACTTAGTGGCCGCGTACTGGCGCTGGGCGCCGCCCCAGATGGCGATCAGCAGGTACACCGGCACCAGCTCCAGTTCCCAGGCCAGGAAGAAGAGCAGGAAATCCTGCGAGAGGAACACCAGCGATTGGGCGGAGGCCTGCAGCAGGAGCAAGCCGAAATAAAGCTGGCACTTGCGGTTGAGGTTCCAGCTGGCGGCCACCGCCAGCAGGGTGACCAGGCCGCTGAGCACCACGAGCGGTGCCGAGAGGCCATCGGCGGCCAGCGACCATTCCAGGCCGAGGGCGGGCAGCCAGGGCACCCGCTCCACCAGTTGCAGGCCGCTGAGGCTGCTGTCGAAGCCCTGGCTGAACACCCAAAGGATCAGCAGGAGGTCGACGAGCAGCACCCCGAGGGCGATGGTGCGGGGAGCGCGCGGATCGGTGCCATCGCCGGGCACCAGGGGCATCAACAGGGCCCCCGCCGCCGGGATCAGGGCGATCAGCGTGAGCCAGGGAAAGTCTGCAGGGAGAGAGGACGCGGCCGTCAGGGGCAGATTGGCGTCCATTTCAGCCTGCGAGGGGAACGTTCGGGCCGCCGCTGGGGCGGTGCAACCCGGAGAATTTATCAGTTACACGCACGGTGCTGAGTAGTTCTACTCAACAGGGCTGTGGACACGGATCGCAGCAGGGATCCGCCGTGGCGTCGGCGGGAATTGTGGCGAACTCCGGGTTCAGTTGCGGTCGGGCAAGGGCTCCCAGCGGCTGCCGCCCAGATGCAGATCCAGCACCTGAAAGCGCGAGGCCACCCCTTCCCGTTCCCAGGCCTGGGTCATCGCCCGGCCCACCGCTGCGGCCTGGTCGCGGTTGCTGAGCGCCAGCAGCGTCGGACCGGCACCGCTGATCACACACCCCCACGCCCCTGCGTTCAGCGCCGCCTCCCGCACCTGCCGGCCGCCCTGGATCAGGCCCCAGCGGTAGGGCTCATGCAGACGGTCGTGCATGCCATCGGCGATCAGATCGCCGCTGCCGGTGCGCAGACCCTGCAGCAGCAGGGTGAGCGAGCCGAGGTTCACCACCGCATCGGGGATCGGCACCACCCGCGGCATGGCCCGGCGCGCCTCGCTGGTGGAAAGCCGTATCGCCGGGATCGCCACCACGGCCTTCACCGCTTCATGCCATTCACAGCGCACAACGCGCCAGCGGTGCGACGCCGCCTTGGCCGTCATGCAGAGGCCGCCGAGCAGGGAGGGCACCACGTTGTCGGGGTGGCCTTCGATGTCGATCGCCAGCTCCAGCAGCTTCTCGCGGCTGAGCGGTTCTCCCACCAGCGCATTGGCGCCGATCAGGCCGGCCACGATTGCGGTGGCACTGCTGCCCAGGCCTCGCGCCGGCGGCACCGCCAACCGCACCCGCGCTTCGAGCGCCACCGGCTGTTCGCCCGCCTCTTTCCACACCCGCTGTGCCGAGCGGTACATGAGGTTGTCGGGGCCGCCGCGCAGGTGGGCGCCCTCGCTGCCTTCGATGATCAGCTCGAAGCGCTCACCATCCCCCTCGATGCAGGTGAGCTGGAAGTGGTTGTTGAGATCGAGGGCGGCGCCGAGACAATCGAACCCCGGCCCCAGGTTGGCGGTGGTGGCGGGGACATCCACCGCCACTCCCTGCCCGATGCGGGGCCTAACCATGCGTTCCTTCCCTTCCTGCTGACCGTGATGGGTTCAGTGTCCCATTCGCCGGTGCGCGCCGATACAGGCCCGCTGCTCCACGCCCGCCATTCCGGCCCTGCGCTCAGCCCATCAAGGTGCGGGCGCGGCAGGCGGCGCTGAACAGGCCAGCCCCCGGATCCACCAGCGCCCGCAGCGGAATCGTCTTCAGCACCGGCGAGAGCCGCCCCTTCGCCCCGAAGGCCTCCAGGAAGACGGGAGAACGCAGCTGGGGCAGCAGCTTGGCGGCCGTGCCGCCGCCCACCCACAGGCCGCCGCTGCAGAGCGTCTGCAGGGCCAGGTCGCCGGCGGCGCTGCCGTAGGCCCCAAGCCAGAGATCGAGCGCCGCTGCAGCGAGCGCCTCGCCGGCCAGGGCCGCCTGGGCCACCAGGGCCGGCAGATCCGGCCGCTCCGCCAGCCCCTGCCTCTCCGCCTGCCACCAGGCCTCGGCCGGGGCGTGCAACGGGTGGCTGCCGCCCGGATCGCGCTCCCGCAGCATCCAGCGCGCCACATGGCCGAGCCCGGTGCCGCTCACCACCCGCTCGATCGAGACACGCTCCAGTTCCAGCTCGTTGAGCAGCCATTGGCGCAGGCGCCATTCCTGCTCCTGGCGCGGCGCAAAGGCGGCATGGGCCGCTTCGCTGGCCAGGGCGATCGGGCCGTGCGGGCCGGGCACGCCGATCGCCACCCCCAGGCCGGTGCCGGCGCCGAGCACGGCCACCGGCCCCGTGGCAGCGGCGGCAGCCGGGTGGGCGTTGCCGCGCAGCGGTTGCTGCTGCTCGGGCGAAAGATGGGGCAGGCCATGGATCAGCACGGCGAAGTCGTTCACCAGCTCCACGGCCTCGAACGCGCAGGCCTTGGCCAGGGCGCCGGCATCGAGATGCCAGGCGAGGTTGGTGAGCTTCACCTGGCCGTTCTGCACCGGCCCCGCTACCGCGAAGCAGGCCTGGCGGGGCGGACCTGTCTCTGTGCCCTGGGCACCTTCGGCCAGGAAGTGACGCACCATGGCGCTGAAATCGCTCCAGGCGGCCGAGGCATAGCGGGCCGAGCGCAGCTGCACCAGCTGACCCTCCCGCACGGCATAGGTGGCGAGCAGGGTTTTGGTGCCGCCGATATCGCCGGCCAGCAGGATGGGCATGGGGAAGGTGCGCCGTGGTGGGATGCTGCCAGGCCCGGTGACGACGCGCCGCAGGGCCCAGGGCTCAGCCGACCGGCAACTCCAGACCCGCCGCACGCACGCTGTTGGCCTGGGCGGCTGCGGCCAGCAGCTCGGCCAGGGCCACCGCGCCAAGATCACCGTTGCGGCGGCTGCGCAGGTTGACGCTGCCCTGCTCGGCTTCCTGGGTGCCGATCACGCCCAGCAGCGGAATCTTCATCTGCTCGCCCTTACGGATCAGCTTGCCGAGCCGTTCTCCGCTGCGATCCAGCGTGGCTCTCACTCCAGCGGCGTTGAGCTGGGCGAGCACGGTGTGGGCATGGGGCAGCACCTCATCGGTGACCGGCAGCAGACGGATCTGCTCCGGTGCCAGCCAGAAGGGGAAATCACCGGCGTAGTTTTCCACCAGGATGCCGAAGAAGCGCTCCAGCGAGCCGAAGATGGCGCGGTGAATCATGATCGGCCGCGCCCGCTGGCCATCGGCGGCCACGTAGTGCAGATCGAAGCGTTCGGGCAGGTTGAAATCCAGCTGAATCGTGGAGCATTGCCATAACCGGCCGATCGCATCCTCGATCTTGATGTCGATCTTGGGGCCGTAGAACGCGCCGCCCCCTTCATCGATCTTGTAGGCCCAGCCCTTGCGATCGAGCGCCTCCACCAGGCCGGCGGTGGCCAGCTCCCACACAGCATCCTCCCCGATCGATTTCTCTGGCCGGGTGGAGAGATGAACCTCGTAGTTCTGGAAATCGAAGGTGGAGAGGATGGTTTCGGTGAGGTTGAGCACACCGAGGATTTCATCGCCGATCTGCTCGGGCAGACAGAAGATGTGGGCGTCGTCCTGGGTGAAGCCGCGCACGCGCATCAGACCGTGCATCACTCCTGGCCGCTCGTAGCGGTACACCGTGCCCAGCTCCGCCCAGCGGATCGGCAGTTCCTTGTAGGAGCGCAGGGTGTTGGCGTAGGTGAGCACGTGGAAGGGGCAGTTCATCGGCTTGAGCTGGAACTGCCGCTCATCCACATCCATCGGGCCGAACATGCTCTCCCGGTAGAAATCCAGGTGCCCGGAGGTTTTCCAGAGGCTCAGATCGGCCACATGGGGCGTGTAAAGCAGCTCATAGCCGGAGGCGAAGTGCGCCTGCCGCCAGAAATCCTCGATCAACAGCCGCATGCGGGCGCCGCGCGGATGCCAGAACACCAGGCCGGCACCGGCCTCGTCTTCGATGGAGAAGAGGTCGAGGTCGATGCCGAGCCGGCGGTGATCGCGGCGCAGAGCCTCCTGCTTGCGGCGCTGGTGCTCCGCCAGCTGCTCGGCTGTTTCCCAGGCGGTGCCATAGATGCGCTGCAGCTGGGCACGTTTCTCATCGCCGCGCCAGTAGGCGCCGGCCACGCTTTCCAGCTCGAAGGCCTTGGGATTCAACTCGCTGGTGTTGGCCACGTGGGGCCCGGCGCAGAGATCCCACCACTCCTCGCCGAGCGTGTAGAGGGTGATCGGCTCGATGAGGCCCGCGAGAATTTCCAGCTTGTAGGGCTCGTTCTGGGCCGAGATGCGCGCCTCCGCTTCAGCGCGGCTCACCTCGATGCGCTCCAGCGGCAAGCGGCGGCCGATGATCTTGCCCATCTCCTTCTTGATCGCCTTGAGATCGGCTTCGGTGAAGGGTTCGGGATGGTCGAAGTCGTAATAGAAGCCGGATTCGGTCCAGGGGCCGATCGTGACCTGCGCCCGGGGAAACAGCTTTTGGACCGCCATGGCCAGCACGTGGCTCATCGAGTGGCGAATTTTGAGCAGCTGGGGGCTTTCGCTCGTTTTGGGCAGCAGCACCGGGGTGGTGACCGTTTCCCCAGAGCGGCTGGCGGGCTCGGCGGCAGGGGAAGCGGTAGGCACGGCAACGGGCCAGAAGACCCTCAACTCTAAGCATCGGCTGTTGATCCTCCTATTGATAGGAACGCTGCCATCCCCTGGGTCCGGCGGTTGCCGCTGGCCGGCCGCTTCGGAGCCCCTGGCGCCAGGAGGCCTGTCTCAGGTGGGACGTTGAGAGAATGCTAAAAACCTGAGAAGTGTCTGTACTGCTGGACGAGTGACCGAATCTGCGGGCACTGCCAGGCAGGGCTGGATGCGGAGAACCCGATGCAGCGACAAGGTGGCTGGATCCAGGGACACAGCGGCGTCCAGGACCGTGGTCAGTGGCGTGGCCGCTGCCGCGCCGGCGAATGCATTGCTCTTTGGGGTGAGCTCGTGTAATCGCCTCTACTGGATCACTCGTTCTAGGCAGAAGGAACAGGTGCTTTCTCATTCTCTGGATCCCACCACCCTCTTGGGCCATGGCCTTGCTGTGCATCCCCACAGGTTCAATCTGTTGGTAAGGGATCGCGTCAATAATCTTCGGACTTTGCGTGATGGCACCGACGCGCTGGAGATCGCTGCCACCTCCATGCTTGACAGCGACAATCGGCTGCGCAGGGTAGGAGCCTATTCTTCGCTGGATTGGAGCATGGTGCCGGAGGGAACCATTACGTTTGACCGGAACGATCCACGCCATCCCGATCTGCAGCTGTTACAGACCTGGCAATCATCAACTTTCCCAGTATTCAGACAAGAACGTTCTCTACGGCGTATCCAGCAATTCTGACCAATGGTATTGGGTCAGCATCCAGCTTGCCAACAACACATGCGCTGCCACAGATGTGCCCTCATGGAGCACACAACTGGTTTTCTTCGATCGTTCTGATGTGACGCTGACGCGGGAGATCAGCCGAAGCGGCCCCATGCCCGTTCTGTTCCCCAGCCGCGGTTGAAAGCTGTAGCGGCGTTGGCTGGAGCCACAGAATCAAGCGCCGGACTGCGGCAGAGCATGCACGGCCTAAGGCCCCGCCTCGGTCTCCCATCCGAGCCACTCCGCCCGGAGCCGTGCGATCCCGCACGGATGTGGCCGCCGCCTTGGCTGATCCTGCGTTGCACCTGCAAGCGTGGGTCCGGCGCACCACAGTTTGCGCCAGTACGCCAGCCGCCGCTCTGCCGAAAGCGGGCTGTGTTCCTAGGCTGTCCACGAGCTGGAGCACACCGATTCCCGACTCTTCCTCACCGTTTTCGCAGCCTGCGGGAGCTGGCCCGCTGCTCAATCAAGTGCTCGATTCGTTGCTGGATGATTTTCAGCGTTGGTTCGAGCGGGGCCAAGATCTGCTGGCCTATTGCCCGGAAACGGTGCTGGGGCCCACGGAGCAGCGGGATTTTGATGCCATGCTTACGCGCTCGTTGCAGGAGTTGATGGCGGCACGAGCACTGCGCGGCGCCATGAGTGAAACCCTCGCCCTCGACATGCAGGCAATGGCCCCGTGGCACCGCCTTGTGATGAAGGTGTGGGGTTTGTCGGCAGCCTTGCGGGAGGCGGGGGTGACCCTGCCCCCGGACCGCCAGAAACCGGCCCTGTTCCCCCCGCCGCCCCCTGGAGACGGATGACACCACGCCAGGCCGGAGCCCAGCCAGAGCCCCGATAGCATCGGGGATCCGCTGTGAGCATCGCTGGTTTTGAGCATGGCGAGCCCCCTGATCGAGCGACGCCACGTGGCACTCGGCTATCTGTTCTGGGCATGCGGCTTCGTCGGCCTGTGCGGTCTGCATCGCTTTTACGCCCGCAAGCCGCTGAGCGGGGTGTTGTGGCTGCTCACCTTTGGCTTCTGCGGCATCGGCCAACTGATTGATGCGCTGCTGATCAGCTCGATGATCGAGCAGGCCAACCAACCGCTGGTGTTGCAGGAAGCCCTCGCCAAAGCCGACACCAACCGCCCGGAGCCGTTGGCGCGCCAGTTGCTCGTGTTGGCCCGCAGTTCCGGCAGTGTTGGCTTCACCCTCAATGACGCGATCCTCGCTGTAACACTGCCTGCCGGCACCGACCACGACGCCGTGCGCACCGAAATCGAAGAGCTGCTGCATGAGCATCTGCTCGATGTGGGCAATGATGAACGTGGTCGCGTGGTGTACCGGGAGCCTTGAGCGGCGTACCGCAGCCTGACTGCTCACGCGCGACCAAGGCGAAGAGGAGCGTGAAGCCATAGGTTGCCCCACTCAATCAGCACGATTTCCCGTTCGGCTTCGTTGTGTTAATCATGGCGAAAGGTTTATCAGTCGCATCGTGCCACTCACTGCTCAGCCAAGCAGTCACGCCAGGGGCTATGTCTGCATCGGCTTGGGGAAAAGCAACGTCAGTCTTCAAGGAACGCGGCATCGCCCTCCTGATCAGGCCGCCGGCAAGAAGCCCAGGGCTGCCTTCACACGCTCCAGCGTGGCAGTGGCCACGGCTGCCGCCCGCTCCTTGCCCTCGCGCAGCACTTCGCTCAGGTAGGCCTCGTCGCGGCGGATCTCGGCATAACGCTCCTGCAGCGGCTGCAGGGCGGCCACAGCGGCTTCTGCCAGCAATGGCTTGAACTGTCCCCAGCCCATCGCGGCGCATTCGGCGGCAGCGGTGTCCCGTGTCTTGCCGCTGAGCAGGGCGAAGAGCCCGAGCAGGTTGTCGGCTTCGGGGCGTTCGGGGTTGCCGAATTCCAGCCCCATCACCGGATCGGTCTTGGCGCGTTTGATCTTTCTGGTGATCAGCTCGGGCGGATCGAGCAGGTGCAGGCGTGAGCCCTCATTCGGTTCGCTCTTGCTCATCTTGCTGCGGCCGTCGATCAGGCTCATCACCCGCGCACCCTCCGCAAGGATCAACGGCTCGGGCACCTTCAGCAGCGGCTGGTCTTCCGGCGCGAAGCGGGCATTGATGCGCTGCTGGGCGATGTCGCGGGCGAGCTCCAGATGCTGCTTCTGGTCTTCGCCTACCGGCACCAGATCGGCGTCATAAAGAAGGATGTCGGCAGCCATCAGCACGGGGTAATCGAGCAGCCCCACCGACACGTTGTCGCCCTGCTTGCGTGCCTTCTCCTTGAACTGGATCATGCGCTCCAGCCAGTTCAGCGGCGTGACGCAGTTCAGCAGCCAGGTGAGCTCACTGTGCGCCGGAACCTGGCTCTGCACGAACACCGTGGAGCGCTGTGGATCAATGCCGCAGGCCAGGTAGAGGGCGGCGGTGCGGCGTGTGGCCTCCGCCAGCAGGGCGGGATCGTGCGGCACCGTGATCGCGTGCAGATCCACCACACAGAAAAATGTGTCGTGGCTGTCCTGCAGTTGCACCCAGTTGCGGATCGCCCCCAGCCAGTTGCCCAGGTGCAGCGATCCGGTGGGTTGCACGCCCGAGAGCACACGTGGCCGAAGCGTCACAGCTGCGTCTCGGCGTCGGTGGGCAGCGCCTCGGCGTCGCTGGTGTGTGGGCTGCTGGTGTCTGCAGCGTCGTCGGCCAGGGTGGGTTCCTCAACGGGGGCGCTGGCTTCGGCCACTGGCTCTGGTTCACGCACCGGCTCCGGCCGGCTCGGGCGGGCGAAGGGATCGGGCCGGCTGATCACGCGGCGCTCGCCGCGCCCCTCCGGACGTCCTTCTCCGGAGCCCTCGCGCCGGCCACGCCGGCCTTCGCCGCCTTCGCCATTGCGGCCCGATTCTGAGCGCCCGCCTTCGGGGCGGCTGCGTTCCGGCCGGTTGCCCGCCTGGGCGCGCATCTCGGCCACCAGTGCATCGAGCGCACCCTGCTCCAGCAGCTGGGCCACGGTGCGGATCGAAAAGCCCAGCGCCGCGATCGTGGAACGCAGCTGGAAGGCCTCCTGCACCACCTTGGCGGCCCGTTGCTCGTTCTCGCTCAGGCGGATGCGCAGGCCGCCACTCTCGCGGTGGCTGCCGGCTTCCCTGCCACCGCCCGGCGGGCGACCACCGCCCCGGCGTTGCACCTGTTGCCCAGCCTCAACGGGCACCACGTCGGTGGTCACCACGTCTGTGGTCACCGCTTCGGTGGTCACAGAGTCGGTGGGCATCGCGTCTGTGGGCACCGATGCGTTCTCCAGGTCGGCCATGGCCGCAAGCCTTCAATCAGGGGGCAAGTGTGCCGCATCAAGGGCTCCGGTCTCCACCAGCCAGTGGATGCGGTGCGGCTCCTGGCTGCCGCGCCGGCCCAGCACCACCAGCGGCAGCGGCCGCTCCTGGCCGGCCGCGAACAGCTCGCGGTAGGTACGCAGGAAGGCCAGGTAGGCGGCCAGCGTCCAGCCGTGATGAGGGCCCTCCAAGGCCTGCCAGTGGCGGTGCAGGGCGAGCTGGCAGGCCGCGGGTCCGAACTCCTCCCAGCAGCGGGCCTGGGCGGCGCCTTCGCTGAACCCCTGCTGGCGCAGTTCGCGGAAACGCACGAGTTCCGGCGCCTCCGCCGTGCTGTCGGGCGGCAACAGCCGGGCCAGGTGTTCCACCGGTGTGACCCGCAGCCGCAGCCAGCAGCGATCGAGCAGCAGCACCGGCACGCCGCCGTGCCAGCTGGCATGGCCCTGCTGCTCCAGCAGCAACTGGCGCACGCGCACCTGCTGGCGGGGCGTGAGCAGTGCGATCAGCTCACGGTTGCGATCAGCCATGGGCTCCGCGAAAGGTGATCTCCGAACGCGCATATTCGCGCGGTTCCAGGTGAATCGTGCAGCGCACTGGCCCGAAGCGTTCCTCCAGCCGTTCCTCCACCCGTTCGGTGATGCGGTGGGCGGTGGGCAGGTCGTCGGCGTCCACCACCATGTGCATGTCGATGAACACCTGCTGGCCGAGCACCCCGCGGCTGGCGATGTCGTGGCAGTTCAACACCCCCGGCACCGCCATGGCCACCGTGTGGATCGCCTCGGGGGCGATGGCGATGTGATCCACCAACCAGGGCAGGTTGGTGCGCACCACCTGCCAGCAGGAGCGCACCAGCAGCAGGGCCAGGGGCGCCGCCACCGCCACATCCAGCCAGTTGAGCCCAAACATCCTGGCGCCGGCGAGGCCGGCCAGCACCATCAAGGTGGTCCAGATGTCACTGGTGGTGTGGTGGGCATCCGCCAGCAGCAGGGCGCTCTTGAGCCGCAGCCCCTGCTGCCGTTCGTAGCGGGCCAGCAGGATATTGCCCAGCAGCGACACCACCAGCAGCACGAAGGCGCCGTTCTCCAGCCGCAGCGGTTCCAGCCCGCCCAGCACCCGTTGCGCCGCCGACTGCAGGATCTCGATGCAGGCGAACAGGATGAACACCGCGATCGCCAGGGCGCCGATGCCTTCGTATTTGTGGTGCCCGTAGGGGTGGTCGCGGTCGGGGAGTGGATCGGAAAGGCTGTTGGTGATCACCCCCAGCAGGCTGGAGAGGCCATCGGTGGCGCTGTGCATCGCATCGGCCAGCACCGCCAGCGAACCGCTCCACAGCCCCACGAACAGTTTCAGGAAGCTCATCGCCACGTTCACGCTCAAGGCGATCAGCAGCACCGTGTTCACCGCTTCGCGGTTGTCGGCCACGGCCGAGCGGGGCGCGTCTCCATGGGCGGCGCCTTCACGGGCCAGCCCCCCGTCGGCCACGTCCTTCGGGGCCTGGGCGCCCGTGTCGGGACGGATCCGCTCAGCCGTCATCGGAGAGGCCCCCGGGCCTGGCTCGGTTGCCCCCAACCTATTGAGCCCCTGGGCAGGGGAGAGGAGCTGAGCTAAAGATGCTGACGTTCGTTCGCAGCGGGCGTTGCTCTCCTTGCCTTCTTCCGCTCGCCCCCTGGAGGCCGCTTCCTGGCGCGGCCTGATTCCCTTCCTGCCGGTGGCGGCCCCTGCCGCGGCCGTGCTCGGCGGTTGGCTGCTGCTCGACAGCCTGCACACCCCCCTCTCGGGCGGCCTCCCCCTGCTTGCGGCAGCCGGTGCCTGGTGGTGGTGGCGGCGCCCACGCGGCCCGATCACGCCCCAGCTGCCCAGCTCCTGGAACGGCTGGATCGAACGCTGTGAGGGGCTGTTGCCCCAGTTCGAGCAGCTGGAGAGCGCCAGCACGACCGCCTCCGACACCTTCCAGGCGGCCCAGCAGCAGCGCCGCGACCAGCTCCAGCAGCTGCGTGGCCGCCAGCACCGCCAGGCCCTCGATCTGGGGCTGGTGGGCCTGCGTCCGCTGGAGCGTGCCCTGGAGGGCCCGCTGGTGCAGGGCGTGCGCGCGCCCCTGCCGATCACCCTGCACTGGGGCCATCCGCTGGCGTCCCACAGCCCCGATTGGAGCTGGCCGGCCCCCTTCCCCCGCTGCGACCTGCTGCTTCATGCGGTGCACCCGCCGCTGCAGGCCGCCGATCTGCGCTGGCTGGAGACGCTGCCTGCCGGCCAGCCCGTCTGGCTGCTGGTGGTGGGTGAGGAGCCGCAGCTGGTGGCCGATCTGCAGGCCCAGCTGCCGGCGCCTCTGCGGGAGCGGCTGCTGCCCTGGAGCGGCCAGCCCGAGGCCCTGCCTGCTGCCCTGACGCCCTTGGCCCAGGAGCTCCGCCAGCAGGGCCACGCGCTGCTGCACCGCACCGAGCAGCGCCAGCTCGAGCGGTTGCACGGCGAATGGCAGGGTTTACTGGAGCGCCTGCGGCGTGAGCGCTGCAAGGCTCTCGTGCAACGCACCCAGTGGCTGGTGGCCACCGGCGTGTTCGCCGCACCGCTGCCCAGCGTGGATCTGCTGGTGCTGGCCGTGGCCAACGGGCTGATGCTGCAGGAGATGGCCCGGCTGTGGGATTGCCCCTGGGGGATGGAGCAGCTGCGGGCGGCGGCCACCGAACTGGCCCGTGCTGCCCTGGCGCTGGGGGTGGTGGAGTGGACCGGCCAGGCCCTCGCCAGCGTGATGCGGCTGGAGGGCAGCGCCTGGCTGGTGGGCAGCAGCCTGCAGGCGCTCAGCGGTGCCTACCTCACCCGGGTGGTGGCCCGGGCGATGGCCGATGTGCTGGCCCTCAGCAGCGGCGTGGCGGAGGCGGATCTGCAGGCGATCCGTCTGCAGGCCCCCCTGCTGGTGGCACGGGCCGCCGAGAGCGAACGGCTCGACTGGCCGGCGTTCCTCCACCAGGGCCGTCAGTGGGTGCTGCGCCAGGCCACGGCCTAAGGATTTTGGCTAAGGGCTTAGGCCTGGGGATTGTTGCGTTTGATCTACTGAATGATGTAGTTGCGTGAAGTTCGGAACGCTTCTGTTGAACATCTGCGAAGAGATGGAGGCCGCGTGCCTCGCTTCGGCAGCTCTTCCTTAGCGTTTTTGTACGGTGCCTTTTGCTGCTCTCTCGCTGCGGATGCTGGCGGATTTTCCGTTGCTGCCTGAGGCGAGTGGAGGGTGAAGAAGCCGTTTCCTTCCGTCCTCTTACCTCCAATGGCCACGGCTGTTCGCAGCGGACGTCTCAGCTCCTGGGAGAGCTTCTGTCAGTGGGTCACCTCCACCGACAACCGGATTTACATCGGTTGGTTCGGTGTGCTGATGATCCCCTGCCTCCTGGCAGCCACGATCTGCTTCATCATCGCCTTCATCGCCGCTCCTCCCGTCGACATCGACGGCATCCGGGAGCCCGTTGCCGGTTCCTTCCTGTACGGCAACAACATCATCTCCGGCGCCGTTGTTCCTTCCAGCAACGCCATCGGCCTGCACTTCTATCCCATCTGGCAAGCCGTGAGCCTCGATGAGTGGCTCTACAACGGCGGCCCCTATCAGTTGGTGGTGTTCCACTTCCTGATCGGCATCTCCTGCTACATGGGCCGGCAGTGGGAACTCTCCTACCGCCTCGGCATGCGCCCCTGGATCTGCGTCGCCTACAGCGCGCCGCTCTCGGCCGCTTTCGCGGTGTTCCTGATCTACCCCTTCGGTCAGGGTTCCTTCTCTGACGGCATGCCCCTCGGCATCTCCGGCACCTTCAACTTCATGCTGGTGTTCCAAGCGGAGCACAACATCCTGATGCACCCCTTCCACATGCTGGGTGTGGCTGGTGTGTTCGGCGGCTCCCTGTTCTCGGCCATGCACGGTTCGCTCGTCACCAGCTCGCTGGTGCGTGAGACGACCGAAAGCGAGAGCCAGAACTACGGCTACAAGTTCGGCCAAGAAGAAGAGACCTACAACATCGTGGCTGCTCACGGCTACTTCGGTCGCCTGATCTTCCAGTACGCCTCCTTCAACAACAGCCGCAGCCTGCACTTCTTCCTGGCCGCCTGGCCGGTGGTGGGCATCTGGTTCACCGCCCTGGGCGTGAGCACGATGGCCTTCAACCTCAACGGGTTCAACTTCAACCAGTCGGTGCTGGATGCCCAGGGCCGGGTGATCAACACCTGGGCCGATGTGCTCAACCGCGGCAACCTCGGCTTTGAGGTGATGCACGAGCGCAATGCCCACAACTTCCCGCTCGACCTGGCCCTGCTGGAGTCGGTGCCGGTGGCGCTGCAGGCTCCGGCGATCGGCTGAGCCAGCCGCCGGGGGCCACCTCCCCTGGCACCTGCACCCCTGAAGGCCTCCGCTGCGGCGGGGGCCTTTTCTTCTGGCCCGGCAGCGCCTCCGCTGCCGCAGGCACGTGCCGCACCAGCAACGGTTACGTCAGCGCCGCTTGTGTTCTCTTAGACCATTTTCGTGTTTGACGTTGCGCCGTTGATGGCGGCCCGCTCGATTCTCAGGCGTCCTGCCCTGGCCCTTTGTGGCGTGCTGATGCTCACCAGTGGCGCCCTGCTGGGTTGCACGCCGTCGCCGCGTCCGGCCGAGCAGACACCGGCCCCCGGCACCTCCGCGGCTGGCACGCCAGGGGCCGCAGCGACGCAAGGGAAACCGCGCGTGCTCACCACGTTCACAATCCTGGCCGACATGGCCCGCCAGGTGGCCGGCGACCACCTGCAGGTGGAGTCGATCACCCGGCCGGGCGCCGAGATCCACGGCTACGAACCGACTCCCAGCGATCTGCGGCGGGCTGAGGGGGCCCAGCTGGTGCTGGTCAACGGCTTCGGCCTCGAGCGCTGGGCCGATCGGTTTCTCTCCGGCCTGCCGGACGTGCCGCGGGTGGTGCTCACCGACGGCATCGAGCCCTTGCCGATCGCCGGGGATGCCTACGCCGGCAAGCCCAATCCGCACGCCTGGATGTCGCCCTGGCTGGCGGAGGTTTATGTGGAGAACATGCGCAAGGCCTTCACCCAGCTCGCCCCCGCCCATGCGGCCGATTTCAAGCGCAACGCCGAGGCCTACCGCGCTGAGCTGCGCGCCCTCGACAGGGACCTGCGCCGCGATCTGGCCACCCTGCCGCCCCAGCACCGCCTGCTGGCCACCTGCGAAGGCGCCTTCTCCTACCTCGCCCGCGATTACGGCCTCACCGAGGCCTACCTCTGGCCTGTCAATGCTGAATCCCAGGTCACCCCGCAGCGCATGGCCCGCCTGATCGCCACGGTCCGAGAGCGCCAGGTGCCGGCGGTGTTCTGCGAAAGCACAGTGTCGGCAGAGGCGCAGAAGCAGGTGGCGGCGGAGAGCGGCAGCCGCTTTGCCGGTGTTTTCTTCGTGGATTCCCTGTCGCCTGAAGGTGGCCCGGCCTCCTCCCTGCTGGAGCTGCAGCGGCACAATGTATCCACACTGATCAACGGACTCAAGGGGCGCTGAGCCGATGCAACACCGCCCGCCCCGCCCGCCTCAGCACCGTCCGGCCCAGGAGCGCATCGTCGTCGACAACCTCTGCTACGCCTACAACGGCGTGGTGGCTCTGCATGACGTGTCGCTGCGGGCCTACGCCGGCAGCATCTGCGCCCTCGTGGGCATGAACGGCGCCGGCAAATCCACCCTGTTCAAGGCGCTGATGGGGTTCGTGAACCCTTCGCGCGGCACCATCGCCATCAACGGCGTGCCCCTGCGTGAAGCCCTGCGACAGCAGGCGGTGGCCTATGTGCCGCAGACCGAAAGCGTCGACTGGAACTTCCCGGTGAGCGTGGCGAACGTGGTGATGATGGGCCGCTACGGCACCATGAACCTGCTGCGCATTCCTCGTCGGAGCGACCACCAGGCCGTGCGTGAGAGCCTGGAGCGGGTGGAGCTCTGGCCGTTGCGCCACCGCCAGATCGGTCAGCTCTCGGGGGGCCAGCGCAAGCGGGCTTTCGTCGCCCGAGCCCTTGCCCAGGAGGCGTCAGTGATGCTGCTCGATGAACCCTTCGCCGGCGTGGACATCCGCACCGAGAAGCTGCTGATCCAGCTGTTCCAGCAGTTCCGCCAGGAAGGCCGCACGCTGCTGATCTCCACCCACGATCTGAGCCACGTCACCGGCTTCTGTGACGACGTGGTGCTGATCAATAAGACCGTGCTCGCTTACGGCGACACCTCTGAGGTGTTCACGCAGGAGAACGTGGCCCGCACCTTCGGCGGCGGACCGCTCGATTCGCTCACGATCACCCCGCCGGATCCGTCCGGTGAGGGCGACCTGTGATGGACGCGCTTCCCTGGCTCACCGAACCGTTGCAGCATGCCTTCATGCAGCGGGCCCTGCTGGTGAGCATGCTCGTGGCCTCCGTCTGCGGCCTGCTCTCCTGCTACATGACCCTCAAAGGCTGGGCGCTGATGGGTGATGCGGTGTCCCATGCGGTGATGCCCGGCGTGGTGATCGCCTATGCCCTCAACCTGCCCTTCGCCCTCGGCGCCTTCGTGTTCGGCGTGGGATCGGTGGCGGTGATCGGCTACATCAAGCAGATGACGCGCATCAAGGAGGACACCGTGATCGGGCTGGTGTTCACCGGATTCTTCGCCTTCGGCCTGATCCTGGTGTCGAAGGTGCGCAGCAGCATCGATCTCACCCACATCCTGTTCGGCAATGTGCTGGGCATCAGCCCCGCTGACATCCAGCAGACGCTCTGGATCTGCGGCCTGGTGCTGGCGGTGCTGCTGCTGCTGCGCCGTGACCTGATTCTGTTCTGCTTCGATCCCACCCACGCCCGTTCGATCGGCATCCACACCGGCGTGCTGCATTACCTGCTGCTGGCGGTGCTGTCATTGGCGGCGGTGGCCGGCCTGCAGACCGTGGGCATCATCCTGGTGGTGGCCATGCTGGTCACCCCGGGGGCCACGGCTCACCTGCTCACCGATCGCTTCGACAGGATGACCTGGATCGCCGTCGGCTCCGCCATGCTCTCCAGTGTGGTCGGCATCTACTGGAGCTACTGGCTGGATGCCTCCACCGGCGGCTGCATCGTGGTGGTCCAGACCTGCCTCTTCCTGGCCAGCTTCCTGTTCGCGCCCCGCCATGGGCTGATGGCGCAGCTGCGGCAGTGAGAGCCTCCAACGGCCTGCCCCCCACGCCGAGGCTGCGGCAGGGGTGGCCCTGGTGGCCGCTGCTGCCGCTCTATCCCTATGGCCGTCGCCGCACCCTGGTGCGCGAGCTTGTGCCTGGCCAGATCTGGAGTTTCGAGCAACTGCAGGGCGTGCTCTACGTGGCGGTGCCGATCCGCATGACCGTGGCACGCCTCACCGATGGGCTGCTGCTCTACGCGCCAGTGGCGCCCACCCAGGAGCTGCTGCACAGCCTGCGCGAGCTCGAAGCCCGCTATGGGCCGGTGCGCACGATCGTGCTGCCCACCAGCTCAGGGCTGGAGCACAAGCTGCCGGTGCCGGCGATGGCCCGGGCCTTTCCTGCCGCCACCGTGTGGGTGAGCCCGTGCCAGTGGAGCTTTCCGCTGCCGCTGCCCCTGCCCTGGCTCGGATTTCCCGCTGGCCGCACCCGGGTGCTGTTCGAGCAGGGCCTGCCCCACGCCGAGCAGCTGCAATGGGAGATGCTTGGCCCGCTGGACCTGGGCCTCGGCACCTTCGTGGAAGTGGCCTGCCTGCACCGGGCCAGCGGCAGCCTGCTCGTCACCGATGCGCTGGTGGCCATCTCCAGCGAACCGCCGGAGATCTTCAGCACCGATCCCACGCCCCTGCTGTTCCATGCCCGCGAGCAGGGCGCCGAGCCGCTCAGCGATGGCCAGGAGCAACGGCGGCGCGGCTGGATGCGGCTGGTGCTGTTCGCCTCCTACCTGCGGCCGTCCGCGCTGGAGGTGCGACCCTGGCCAGAGGTGATCGCCGGCAGCTTCCGGCCGGGGCTGCGCGCCGCAAAGGCCTACTTCGGCCTCTACCCCTTTCGCTGGCAGCCCGGTTGGGAGGCTGAATTCGAGGCGCTGCTGGGCGGTGATGCCCATCCTCTGCAGGTGGCGCCGGTGTTGGAGCGGCTGGTGTTTCCCAGGGCCCGCACCGCCCTGGTGGCTTGGCTGCGGCGGCTCGCCCAACTGCCAAGCATTCGCCAGGTAGTGCCTGCCCACTACGCGGCACCTGTGGCGTCCACCCAAGAGGATCTCCAGCGTCTCGCCGATGCCCTGGAGCAGCGCCCGTGGGCGCCCTCCAGCGGATCATGGGAATTCCTTGCCGGTATCGACAGCGCCCTTGTGCGTTGGGGCGTGGTGCCGGAGGTGCCGGCAGGGGAGCCTCAAGCCGCCGGAAAGGGCTGATCAGCCCGGATCTGGAGAGCCCAGCGGGGCTCTGGGCTCAGAGGCTCAGCTCGCCGGGGTCGGCATCGAGGGTGCCTTCGCCGAACAGGCTGCTCTCCAGCTCCATGCGCTGCTCCATCTGGCGCAGGAAGTAACCCGTCATCATCGCGGAGGCCAGCAGGCCAGCGAGATTGTCGCGACTGGCCTGGATCTTCACTTCAAACTGCTCGCCCGGCAGCATGCCCAGCAGGCCCTGAACGTTGTGGCGGATGATGTCCTGAATGTCGCCGCTGGCGGATCGGGCCACACGCTGCAAAACGTCCGGAGATTGCTCCTGCAGGTACTGGATCAGCGAGTTGCCGCTGATTGATTCGCTGTCGGTCGTCAGGAACTCCGGGTTGAACATCTCCGGTGTGCTCTGCGTCACGGCCTGCACCATAACGCAGCTCTCCGGGTCAACCCATGGCCGCAGAGGGGGAGAACCGTATGGGTCCGAGTTTGTTCCAGGGCCAGTAGCGGAACACGGCGGTGCCGATCACATGGTCGGCCGGCAGGGGGCCCCAGAGGTGCGAATCGAGGCTGGCATTGCGGTTGTCGCCCATGACCAGCAGGCAATCAGGCGGCACGGCGAGCGGCGCCAGTTCATAGGCGATCGGCTCGGCCCGCCACGGCTCCGGCACCGGCTGGCCGTTGCGGATCAGCTGGCCGTCATGGACGGCGATCCGATCCCCCGCCGCTCCCACCACCCGCTTGATCAGGGCGGCATCGGGGTCGTAGCCGGCCGCCAGCAAGGCGTCGGGAGGGTGGAACACCACGATCGTGCCCACCGGCAGGGGCCGGTGCAGGCGAGCCCGCAGTTTCTCCACCAGCACCCGGTCGTTGAGCTGAAGGGTGGGCAGCATGGAGCCGGAGGGGATCCAGCGGGGTTCGATCACCGCCCAGCGCAGCAGCAGCGCCACGCCCACCCACAGCAGCAGCAGGCCGACCTGGCGCAGCAGCCCGGCGCGGCCTCCGTCCGGAGAGCTGCCGCCGGTGGGAGTGACGCTCATGTCGGGGGGCTCCGGTCGTGGGCATGATCAGGCCATCCTGAACAGTCATGGGCCCCGGTGAGCGGCAACGACGGCCTCGGCAGCCATGCCCCAGCGGGCACCGACGCTCACGCGGCGGCGAATCTGGGCGCGGCCCATGCGCTGCTGCTCGCCTTCCGGCAGCTGGGGCTGGGGCGGCTCGTGCTCTGCCCCGGCAGCCGCTCGGCGCCGCTGGCGATAGCGGCCGGCCTGCTGGAGGCCGAAGACGAAGGCCTGCGGCTGTACACCGCGATCGATGAGCGCTCCGCTGCGTTCTTCGCGCTGGGGCTGAGCCGCGCCGATGGCCTGCCGGCGGCGGTGATCACCACGTCCGGCACGGCGGTGGCCAACCTGCTGCCGGCGGCGGTGGAAGCCGACCATGGCGCGATTCCGCTGCTGCTGCTCAGCGCCGACCGGCCCCAGCGGTTGAAGGGGCGCGGCGCCAACCAGACGGTGAACCAGGAGGACTTTCTGCGCTGCAGCTGCCGCTGGGCCGGTGCTGGCGCTGCCGAGGGACTGGCCGTGATGACGCCCGCCAGCCTGCAGGCGCTCGCGCAGCGGGCCTGGCAGGAGGCCATCGGCCACCCGGCCGGCCCTGTGCACCTCAACCTGGCCTTCGAGGAGCCGCTCCATCCCTCGGCCGCCGCCATCGCGTCGTTGATGGCCCGCACGCCCAGCGACAGGGTGGTGGGTGTTCAGCCGGAGCCGTCCGTGACCTCGGAAGGCTTGCCGCTGCTGGATCCCGATCAGCCCGGCGTGATCGTGGCCGGGCCCTGGCGCGGTGCCCCGGAGCAGTGGCCGGCCCACCTGCAGGCCCTGCAACGCTGGCAGCGGCGCAGCGGCTGGCCCCTGCTCGCTGATGGCCTTTCGGGCCTGCGGGGTCAGCCGCTGCTGGAGCTGGTGGCGGGCTACGACCTGCTGCTGGAGGAGCCCACGGAGCCGTTGCAGGTGTCCCAGTTGCTGCGGCTCGGGCCCCTGCCCGCCAGCCGCCGGCTGCAGCACTGGATCGGGCGCCAGTGCGGTTGCCAGCTGGTGATCAGCGAGGGCGACCCGCGCGATCTCGATCCGCTTGGCACTGCCAGCCATCGCTTCGGCCATGGGCTGGCGGCCTGGTGCCGGGCGCTGCCTGCGGCGCTCTGGGCGGGGGAGCCGCCCGCGGCCAACCGCGCCTGGCAACGGCGCTGGATGGAGCTGGAGCACACGGTGCAGGCCGGGCTCAGTCAGGCCCTGCCGGCCAAGGGTGCTGCCAATGAACCCGCCGTCGCCCGGGCCCTGAGCCAGCTGTTGCCGCCGCAGCTGCCGGTGATGCTGGCCAGCAGCAGCCCCGTGCGCGACTGGGAAAGCTTTGCTCCGCAGGCGGGCGCGCCCCGGCCGCTGTTCGGCTTCCGCGGAGCCTCCGGCATCGACGGCAGCCTCTCGCTGGCGGCCGGCCTGGCGGAAAGCGCCGGATCCCTGCTGCTCCTCTGCGGCGACCTCGCCCTCCTGCACGACAGCAACGGCTGGCTCTGGCGCCAGCAGCTGCGCGGGCGCCTCACCGTGGTGCTGATCGACAACGGCGGTGGCGGCATTTTTGAGCAGCTGCCAATTCGCACCTCCGGCGCCTCGCCCGTTCCGCCGGAGGTTGCCGCGCCCTTCGATTTTGAGCGCCTGTTCGCCATGCCGCAGAGCCTCGATCAGGCCGCCCTGGCGGCGTTGCATGGCGTGCCCGTGCGGCGCGTGGCTCAGCTGGAGGAGCTGGAGGAGGCACTGGCCTGGGCGCTGCCCCAGCCCCTGGCCCTGCTGGAGTTGCGCACCGATCGCCAGGCGGATGCCCGCCTGCGCCAGCAGCTGCGGGCCGCGCTGGCGCCTGGCTCCCCAGCATGAGCCGGCCCACGGCTCCGCAGAATGAGCCGAAGCCGCTGCCGTTGTCAGGCCTGATGCGCCCCGATTCCGCCGCACCTCCCTCCCAGCCCGCGCCGGCAGATCCCGTGCTGCCCGGCACAGCTCCGGTGCTCTGGACGCCGGCCGCCACCTACACCGACATCCGCTTCGATACCTGCGCGCAGGGGATGGCCCGCATTGCGATCAACCGGCCGGCCAAGCGCAATGCCTTCCGACCGCTCACGGTGCAGGAGCTGTGCGATGCCTTCTCGCGTGTGCGCGACGATCCCCGCATCGGCGTGGTGCTGTTCACCGGTGTCGGGCCGGCCGCCGACGGCGGCTACGCCTTCTGCTCCGGTGGCGACCAGAGCGTGCGCGGCGATGGCGGCTACCTCGATGCCAGCGGCCTGCCGCGGCTCAATGTGCTCGACCTGCAGCGGCTGATCCGTTCGCTGCCCAAGGTGGTGATCGCCCTGGTGGCGGGCTATGCGATCGGTGGCGGGCAGGTGCTTCACCTGCTCTGTGATCTCAGCCTGGCGGCGGAGAACGCGGTGTTCGGCCAGACGGGCCCACGGGTGGGCAGCTTCGATGGCGGCTTCGGCGCCGGCTACCTCGCCCGCGTGGTGGGGCAGCGCAAGGCACGCGAAATCTGGTTTCTCTGCCGCCGCTACGACGCCAGCCAGGCCCTGGCCATGGGGCTCGTCAATGCGGTGGTGCCGTTGGAGGAGCTGGAGGCGGAAGGAGTGCGCTGGGGCCTGGAGATCCTGCAGCACAGTCCCACAGCGATTCGCTGCCTCAAGGCAGCCTTCAATGCCGAAACCGACGGCATGGCCGGCATTCAGGAGCTGGCGGGCCAGGCCACCCATCTGTTTTATCGCACGGAAGAAGGGCAGGAAGGGCGCAACGCCTTTCTTGAAAAGCGCGAGCCGGATTTCAGCGAGGCGCCGTGGCTTCCCTGAAGCGCCGCGCCACCAGCCCGGGACGGGACCTCACCAGGAAAGGACATACTGCAAGTTGTGGGATAGACGGCCGAACGGCGGCGTCCCGGTCCCCCCTGCGTCCTGCTCTCCGCGATGACCGCCTACCCCGTACCGGACAACGAGGCTGAGCGCCAGGCGGCCCTCGACGAGCAACACATTCTGGATGCGGAGTCCGATGAGGACTTCAATCGCATCACACGGCTGGCCAGCCAGATGCTGGGCGTGCCGACGGCCCTGATTTCCCTGGTCGATCGCCAGCGGCAGTGGTTTCTCTCCCGGGTGGGTCTGGAGGCGAGTGAAACGCCCAGGGATGTGGCCTTCTGTGCCCACGCCATCTGCGGCAATGACGTCCTGGTCGTCAATGACGCCAGTGCGGACGAGCGTTTCAAGGACAATCCCCTGGTGACGGGGAACCCCAACATCCGCTTCTATGCCGGGGTGCCGTTGCGGACCCACTCCGGCTTCAACCTCGGCACCCTGTGCGTGATCAGCCCCCAGCCGAGGCAACTCGCCGGCAACGAACAACAACTGCTGCAGGACCTTGCTGGGATGGTGATCCAGCACATGGAATCGCGGCGCAACAGTTACCTCTGCCCCCTCACGGGCCTCAAGAACCGAAGACCCTTCTTCGATGCAGGTCTGAACGAGTTCCGGCGGCAAAGGGAGAAACAAGAACCGTTGACCCTGATGATCTTCGGTCTGGATGACTTCCATGACTTCTGCACACGATTCGGCCAACAACAGGGCGATCGGTTGCTTCAGGAGCTGGCCAGACAACTGCAATCGGACTTTGGGGAGAGCGCCCTCTACGGGCGTGTGAGTGATGACGAGTTCGCCGTGTTGCAGACAGTCTTGGTGGGGCAGGAGGCGGTAGCCCAGGCGGAGGACTTCCGTTCCGGCCTGGCTCTCCAGGGCTGGCTGGTGGGGGGAGTCCGCCATCCTCTTCCCGTCAGCCTGGGCACGGCTTGCGCCAGCAGCGACGACACCAGCTTCAAGGACCTGTTCCAACGGGCTGAAGCGGCCCTGAAGCAGGCCAGGCTGTCCGGAACAAGCCTGCCGGGCTGAACCGAGCCACACTCACTTGGCCAGTACAGCCGCGTGGGCCCGGGACAGGGCGGCTTGCAGGGACTCGACCCTGATGGGCTTACCAATGAAATCATTCATGCCGCTGGCCAGGGCCTCGTCACGGTCGCAGTCACGAATGTTGGCGGTGACCGCGACGATCCAGGGCCGCACCGGGTTGCCGGCCTGCTCACGAATCCTGCGGGTGGCCTCAAAGCCATCAATCTTGGGCATGCGCAGATCCATCAGGATGATGTCCGGATCCAGCTGGCGATACTGGCTCAGGGCCTCTTCCCCATCGCGCGCCACGCTGACGCCGTAGCCGAGACGCTGGAGCATCAATTCGCAGACACGGGCATTGACGACATTGTCTTCCGCCAGAAGAATCCGTAGCGGGTGGTCTTCGGCGAAGCTGGCTGTTGTCGGTACCTCTGGCGCTGCAGGTGATTCAGGGATCCCCACCGGCAGGATCACCGTGAAATGGCTGCCTTGACCCGGTTCGCTCTCCACCTCAATCGCGCCGTCCATGGCGACGACAAGGTGATGGCAGATGGCCAAGCCCAGCCCTGCGCCGCCATGGACGCGGGTGGTGGTGGAATCAGCCTGCGAAAAAGGCTGGAACAAGGACTCTCGGGCGGAGTCGGAGATTCCGGGCCCGGTGTCACGGACGCGCAAGACCAACGGAACCCTGCCATCGGGCTGGAAAGCCTGAGATGAAACGGTGATGGACACCTCTCCGCTCACCGTGTACTTGATTGCATTGCTGACCAGATTCACCACGATCTGACGCAGGTGGAGAGGATCTGACAGCACGACATCGGGTAGGCCGGGGTCGAGGGAGAGGGATAACACCAGTCCTTTGGTCTGCGCTTGTTCAGCGAACAAGGCCATCACCTCGGCGAACAGAGGCCGAAGCTGGCAGGGAGCGGAGTCGATCACCAGATGGCCGCTGTCGATCGCTGAGACGTCGAGCAGTTGGTTGAGCAACAGCAGCAGGGATTCCCCAGAGTTCCTGACCGTCTGCAGGCAGGATTGTTGGTGGGGGGTCAGGCTAGTGCTGAGCAGAATGTTGGTGAGGCCAATCACCCCATTCAGCGGCGTGCGCAGCTCATGGCCCATGGTGGCCAGGAAGGTGCTCTTGGCGAGGTTGGCCTGCTGTGATTCAGCTGCCGCTTGGCGGGCCAGATCAGCCGCTTCCAGGCTGGATTCCAGGGCCGAAGCCGTGGATCGCAGGTAACGGCAGTGCAGGAAGCCGGCAAAGGCCGAAAGCAGGGCACTGCCTGCCAGAGAGAGACCCAGACTCAGGCGCAGGGGAAACAGTTGCTGATTGAGCCTGGCCAGGGAGAGATCGATACCCACAATGGCCGTCTCCTTGCCGTCCTGGAATGGGGCATAGGCCGACAGGAAGGTGCCCCATTGATCGGTATAGGGATCGGAACTGACCCTGGGCTTGACAAGCCTGGCTGCGATCAGGGCCTCGGTCGGGGCGTCTGCATAGAGCTGACCAACGATGGGGGCGCTGAAATCGTCTCCCGGATTCTTGAAGAAGACCGTGCTGTCCAGACCAAATCGCAGGGGTTTTGATCGACCCCTCAGGGTGTAGGCGTAAAAGATCGCCGGCACCGATCTCCTGAGCTGGATCAAGGGCTTGGAGGCCTGGCGATAGAGCTGGCTGCCCATCTGATCAGGACGGCGGATCTGGCTGTGCAGATCCCCATTCATCTCCGCCGCCGTGACCATGGCCAGATCCAGCAGCCGCTGCTGGACAGACCTGAAGAGAGTCCGTTCAGCTACCCAGTAGGTAACAATCAGGGCAGAACTGGTAATGGAAAAGATTCCCAATGCCAGCAGGATGGAAGCCCGGGAGAGCCTGCACCTTTCTCCCGAGGGAACATCAATTGTGCCAATGCGGCCCCTCATCGCATCAATCAGTATCATTCGGACGTAGCCGACTCTGTGGCTCGGCGCCAATCGCGATACCTGCCCAAGGCCACCCGAAGATCCGCCAATCGAAGTGGTTTGGAGAGAAAGTCGTTCATCCCAGCCGCTGCACACTCCTGCCGGTGGGAGTCGAATGAATAGGCTGTCAGTGCAATGATATAGAGATCCGAGTAACCTTCGCTGCGCAGTTGGCGTGAGGCGGCCATGCCATCCAGACCTGGCATGGCCACATCCATGAAGATGAGATCCACGTTCCCCTTCCTGACGGATTGAATGGCCGCATTGCCGTCTCCCACCGCATCTGCGCTTAGATGTAATCTGGCCAGCATCAACTCAAGCACCCTGCGGTTGACGCGGTTATCATCAGCAACGAGAATTCTGATTCCAGGCTCTAAGCTTTCTTCGGGATTGTCCCTGACAATCTCACCCTGCTCCTGCGAAGCCAGCGTGAACGGCAGACTGACCGTAAAGCAACTGCCGGATCCGAGACTCGAATCAACGGAAATGTCGCCCCCCATCAATTGGCACAATCTCGAACAGATGGCGAGGCCGAGGCCGGCACTTTGCTGCGTCTGGGCAGGATTGGAATGGCCAATGAACTCCTCAAAGATAAGCGGTAGAGCCTCCCTGGAGATGCCAATACCCGTGTCGGAAACATGGAACATTAAGGATCTCAGGTTAGCCGTGGCCGCCAAGGTATCAACGCTGAGACGAATCTCCCCCTGATTGGTGTACTTGCAAGCATTCCCCAGCAGGTTGAACAGAATCTGGCGCAGCTTGAGATCATCACCAAAGAGCCATCTCGGCGTATCCGATGGCATGCTGAGGTGCAAGCCGAGGTGTCTTACAGAGGCTTGATACTGAAAAAGATGAATGATGTCATTGAGTAAACTATGAAGGTCGAAGGTTCTGGAGTTGAGTGCAAGTCGCCCGGTTTCAATCTGCGAGATGTCCAGAATGTCGTTGATCAGGCTTAGCAGATACTCGCCGTTTTGGTGAATCGTTTCGAGCATCTCCCGTTGCTGCCCCTCCATTGGGCTGCTGAGCAGCACATCCGTCATCCCGATCACAGCGTTCAATGGGGTGCGGATTTCATGGCTCATGTTGGCCAGAAACCGGGTTTTGGATTGGCTGGCTGCCAGGGCCTCATCGCGCGCCAGCTGCAACGCGCGGGTGCGCTCGACCACCTGCACCTCCAGCTGGTCACGGGCATCGATCAACTTGTCCTGGGCCTGAACAATCGCGCTTTTGTCCCTGAAGGTGAACACCAAAGACGGCTTACCAGGGAGATCGACAGTCGCCCAGGACACCTCAATCACCTGGCGGAGAGGTGCACCCAGCAGTTCCCAGGTGCTGGATCCTTCTGATCCCGAGCTCCAGAACGGCAGGCCTGATTGGCTGTCGCTGAGCTCGTGGAGATAGGGCCTCGGGAGGATCTGGCTCACGCATTGGCCAAGGCTCTGCAAGCGGGACAAACCCACGAACCGATCAAACGATGCATTCGTCCATTCCACGATTCCGTTGAGATCGGTGAAGGCAAGGGCCTCGTCAACGGCTCCCAGGGCCGCCTCCAGCCTCCCGAGAGTGCTGCGAAGCTGGCCGACAAGGGTCTGGTCCGGCATGCACGCCTCAGGTCAACGGACGCAGGGTTGCCGCGAACACCAAGCTATCGCCACGGCGTTCGGCCACAATGAAATGCTCCGAGTTGATGGCCTGGTTGTCTTTGCAGATGGTCATCAATTGCAGGGGATGGTTGAGAATCTGCGATTCACCAACGATCTGGAAACGGGAGAAGCCGAGATGGTGGGCGTCTTGATAAGCAGCCGGCAGGATCATGGAAAGAGAATGGCCCTTGAGATCGTCCAATGTCCATCCATAGGTCGCCTCAAATAGATCGTTGATCTCTACAATCAAACCTTCCTGGTCGGCAGCGACAAAGGGAAGAGATTGGCGTCGTAACTCTTCGATCGTGACCATGAACCTCGCGGCTGAAGCGGCCTACCTGGTTACGAACTGTAGCGCTGTGCTCCATTGGCTCCCTCCTACCCCCTTTGTCGAATGGTGGCTTGTGGTCAGACCCACACCCGCTCGCCACCAGCGGGCGGGCGGGTCTCAACACCCCAGGCCCAGACGAATGGGCTTTCGGCGATGAGTGGTAAACTCTTAGCAATTTGCGTTTCAATGTGTGGATAATCTGTACATCCTGAAACCCATGGGCCTGCTCGACGCCCAGAGTGGCGCTGAGTTGCGGCAGTCTGTCGGTTCAGTTCTTGCAGAGCAACCCAGGGACATCCTGATTGATTGCCAGGGCGTCGACTTTATGGACAGCAGCGGATTCGGCGCTCTGGTTTCCGTGCTCAAACGGGTCAAGGAGCAAGGTCAGCAACTGTTTCTTTGCGGTCTGTGCAGCCAGGTCCGCATCGTGCTGGACCTCACCGGCACCGAAAAAGTGTTCACCACGTTTCCGAACAGTGAGGCATGCTTCGCCGCATTGGCTGCCGATCAATCGGGCGGCTCAACCGACACCTGAACAACCAGAAGGCCCGTAACGATCACGACAGCAGCGCCCGGATCAGCGAGTAGTCATCGGTGAATGGCGCATTGTCCGAGACGTGGAGGATCTGGGACAGCAACCGATCCAGGCCATCGTCATCAGCGAGCACGTCTTGGCACTGCTCCACCAGTTGCATGAAGTCGGGCAGTGTCCCCATCAAGCCACCGGGCCTCGGCACTTCATAGAGGCCATCGCTGTAGATGAGAAGACAGGCCCCTTCGCCCACCTCCAGGCTCTCGGTGCCATAGGTCGCGTCGTCGAACAGGCCCACGGCCATGCCCTGACCTTTGAGCCAATGGCAGGGAAAGGCACTGGTGCGGCTCCAGAGAAAGGCTGGGGGATGGCCCGCGCTGGCAAAACTCAGGGTTCGGCTGGAGGGCTGATAAACCCCATACCAAAGCGTCAGATACCGCCCCTGGTGACGCTCCATCGGAAACCCGGAGTTCAGGGTGTGCAGCACAGCGCCCTGATCACGCAGATCAACGGGCAGCGAGCGGGAGCGCAGCTGGTTGTGGACGGAAATCGAGGGGAAGGCCGCCGCCAGGCCATGGCCGGAGCCATCGGCGAGGTAGAGGACGAAGTGGTCGTCATCAAGCCAGAAGAAATCAAACGAATCACCACCCAGTTCATGGCAGGGCTCGAAACGGGAGTCCGCCCGCACGGCACCAGCGATGGGCTCAGGCAGCAGGGATCGCACATAACTGGCCGCCTCCTCCAGCTCCTGATCCAGCCGCAACTTCTGCTGATGCAACTCACTCGCCAGGAGCTTCAGCCGTTCATTGGCCTGGTGCAGGCGGATGCCGGAGCGGACCCGGGCCAGCAGCTCCTCCGGATCCACCGGCTTGCTGAGGAAATCATCGGCGCCGCAGTCGAGCCCCTCCACCCGGTCTTCCACCCGGGAGCGTGAGGTCAGCAGGATGAAGTGGGCCGATTCCAGGGCCGGTTCCGCCTTGAACGCCCGGCAGACGTCCAGCCCATTCATGCCGTCCATCAGCCAGTCGCAGACGACGACCGTGGGGGGGCATAGACGGGCCTGCACCAGGGCACTGTCACCCGAATCCGCCACAACAATCTGGTAGCCCTGGGCGCGTAGACGGACCTCGAGGATGCGGGAATGGATGCGATCGTCATCCACCAGCAGGATCGAAATCGGGGCGGGACAACCTTCCATCGGCGTCAGGCGTCCATTGGACGCCGCTGGCGCAGCGCTTCGGTCACCCGTCCAGCCTCGACAAGCAGCTGATCGATTCTGACCTGGGGCCACAGCTCCGAATCGGAGCGCAGGGACTCCTCAACCTGGCCGCACAGCGTGGCCAACCGCAGGGCCCCCAGGCTGGCACTGGGGGAGCGCAGCGAATGGGCAGCGGCGATCATCGCCGGGGGATCGTGGTACTGGTGGGCCATCACCACCGCCGAAACGAGTCGCATCGCGTCCTCGAGGTAGAGGTCGATGAGCTCCTGGAGCACGGCCGCCGCCCCGTCTCCCATGGCTTGCTCCAATTCCTCCCAGGCGGCCGCGTCGATCGGGTCGGCCCCTCCACCCGTTGGCGCTTGGGGTTGGTCGCGCGGCTGGTAGTGCTCCAGGGCGTAGGTGAGCTGGGCAGGCACGATCGGCTTGGCCAGAAAGTCGTCCATGCCGGCCTGGAGGCAGGCCTGGCGATCCTCCGGACGGCCATGGGCCGTCATGGCAATGATCCAGGGCTGCACGAAGGGAGCCGGCAGACAGCGGATCGCCCGTGTTGTCGCGTAACCATCAAGCTCCGGCATCTGCACGTCCATGAACAGCACGTCGAAGGGGGTCTCCTGCACGGCCGCAAGCGCCTCGGAGCCCGAAGCCACGGCCTCGGCCCGGTAACCCAGCCGCTGCAGCAACTGAAGCGCCAACTGGCGGTTCACGGGGATGTCATCGACGACGAGCAGCCGCAGCGGCAGCCGGTCAGCGAGGCGATGGGGGCCGCCCTGGGGGGCAGATTCGCGCGTCAGCGTTGGCGGCCCGGCCAGCCGCCGCTCCAAAGGGCTCTGCCCTTGCTGAATCAGGGCCAGGCGGAGCTGTTCGAGTCGCACAGGCTTGGAGAGCATCACAGCCGGCGTCTTGGCCAGCGCTGCCAGCTCTGACACCTTGCACCTGTCAGCCAGGACGATCCAGGGGCGCAGCTGAAGCAAGGGGTCCTGCAGAAAGGCTGACGGGGTTGCCCCCCCTTCGGAGCACAGCAGCCGCCCATCGATGACCACCACGCCAGGGCCGAGGTCGCCGACCTGGGACTGGGCGGTCGGCATGGGGATCTGGCAGAGATCGGGGGCGATCACCGACAGCCCCATCCAGCTCAGCTGCTTCTGGAGCACGGCGCGCAGGGTGGGATTGCCGACCAGCAGCAGGATGGCGGACGCCGGCGGCACCAGGGGCTCCGGGCTGTTGCTGGCCTGGGGGGCCGGATCAAGATGCAGCAGCACGTTGAAGGTGAAGACACTGCCTTTGCCTTCCTGGCTGGCCAGGTTGATCGAGCCCCCCATCAACTCACATAGGCGCCGTGTGATCGCCAGACCAAGGCCCGTGCCGCCGTAGCGCCGGGCGGTGGAGGGATCGGCCTGGCGGAAGGGCTCGAACAACTGGGGAATCAGCGCGTTGGACACACCGATGCCGGTGTCGCGGATCTGAAACGTGAACTGGCACGGGGTCGGCTGACCGGCCTCAGCGGCCTGGGGCTCCGCTGACACCGTGACGACGATCTCGCCCTGGGGGGTGAATTTGACCGCATTGCTCAGCAGGTTCCAGAGGATCTGGCGCAGACGGGTGAGGTCGCCGATGACAGCCGTGGGCAGGCCGGGCTCGATGTCGAGGATCATTTCCAGCTGCTTGTCCAAGAGGCGGGACACGCTCAGATCGAGGGCCTCTTCGATGCAGATGCGGAGGTTGAAGCGCTGCTCATCCAGCTGCATGGCACCGGATTCGATTTTCGAGAAGTCGAGAATGTCATTGATGATCGTCAGCAGGGAATCGGTGCTGCTGTTGATGATCTCGACATACTCCCGCTCCATGGGCTCCAGCTGGGAGTCCTGAAGTAAACCGGCCATGCCGATGATGGCGTTCATCGGAGTTCTGATCTCATGGCTCATCGTGGCCAGAAACGTATCCTTGGCGGCATTGGCGGCTTCAGCGGCCTGCTTGGCCGCCTGCAGCTCCGCATTGAGCGTCGACAGACGCTGGGTTGACTCGCGCAACTCCCCACGCTGCGTGATGAGAATCTCATTGAGCTTCTGGCTTTCTGTGAGCGCCACATTCCTGGCCTGCAGCAGGAAAAGAAAGTCAACCAGGGAGTCATGCAAAGGAAAGTCATTGATCTTTAGACTGAGGGTCTTAAGATCCTCCAGTTGCAGCAAACAGGGCGTACCAACAAACAACAGCTGTTCCCTTTCGTCAAGGCAACAGATCTGGCCCTTCAGTTGCAATGGAATCGCGGCGGACTTGAAAATCACGTGCCGGTCTGTGCAGTCACTCAGACTGGCGAAGTTCATGGGGACATCCGGTCGCAGGAGCAGGAAGTGCTCATCGAGGGGCTGCCCCAACAGCTCCGGGACAGAAAGGATGCGACGCAGAACAGAGCCGACGGACTGGATACGTAGCTCTCGGTCGACGACGAAATGGAAAGGGAACAGGGGATCGAGAAGGTGGTCAGGTAACGGCACGGAAGGCACCTTCAGAAACGACGAACCTTCACTCGCTCGTCATGCCGTCATCCGGCCGACCTGCGACAGATTCGGAAGGCGGAGAAAGGCGAACGTGGAACAGGTCCGTGGCATCGCCCCTGTCGCGTGAGGCGACCTGATCGACCGCCAGTGGAGTACGAAAACGCTTGCCCAGGCCATGAAGCAGGCCGGTCACCATGGGGGCAAGGCCGCGCCGCTTTGAACGGTACTCCAGTTGCATGGAGGCGTCAGCACTGTGCTCGCAACGGAAGGAGGGAGGCTGCAGCTCAGGAAAGGCCAGGGCGGCGCGGGCGTGGAGATTATCGAGATGATCCAGGAATTCTGGCAAGGTGTCCCCCGTGCTTTCGAGCAACTGCTCGTAACCTTCCGTGGCTGTGTAGGTGATCCAGTACTCACCAAACGCCTGCATGATCTGATCACCCGTGAGGCCAAGTTCCTCCGTGGCCGCTGCCACCAGCCGATGGGTCACGTCGTCGGGATAGGCCTGGTACGTGGAAAAGAAATCCAGATCCTGGAGATCGGCCCGCTCCTTGATGCGCTGCCACACCTCCTCACCATGGTGGGTGGTGACCATCTGCTGAATGGCCCGGTTGACAAGCCCGTACATCGTTGAACGGCCAGATAGATGAATCTAGCTCAGGGAACCAAGGGGCCAGACGACGACCGTCAGATCACAGCGGGGAGTTGATCGAGGCACCACCGGAAATCGCGGCGCACCTGTTCACGCACGTGCTGATGATCGAACCGGCGCCCGCGGCTGGCCAGAATCGCTTCCAGCGCCGACGAAGGAACCAGGCTGGCCAGATCACAGCCGGGTAGATCGAGTCGCCGGCAGAGGTCCCTGCCCTTGTTGGAATAGTGGAGATGGTACGGAACCCGCCCGGCCGCCAGCGAAAGAACGGCCGTGTGAAAACGTACAGCAATCACGCTGTCGACCAGAGCGAACAGGGCCATGGCCAACTGCCAACTCGGCACGGCTGGATCGGCGACGAACGGGTTGAGGATGGCGGTGCTGGGGGCCCGTTCCTGGATGGCGGCGGCCACTTCGAGATCATTATCGGAGCCATAGGCGCCCGATTGGATCAAAATGACGGGCCTGAGTCCGGCCTCGGTGAGTTCAACGCTGAGCTGGGCCATTCTGGAAACGAAGGCCTCATTGTCGTGGCCGTACATGCTGTCGAAACCACGCACAGACAGGACGGCTGCCTGGGATGGATCAATCCCTAGCCGCTCCAGGCATTGCCGCGCCGTGGCCTCCGCCAGGGGGGAGCTCTCCAGCACAAAGGCAATGTCGTAGGACAACCGTGCTTGAACCCCTGCGGCGCAGAGGCGCTGGTGACTTTCGGCATCCCGTACACAGACAGCCGCCAGGCGCTTGAAATACCGCTGCAACAGGAGAAAGCTTAGGCCGTGGCAGGAGCGAGGAATCGACTGGCCGAACAGGATGGTGCGGTTCGGACTGTGCCTCAGTTCAGCCAGGTTCTTGAGGAAGGCTTTGGTGACAAACCATTCACGGGAATTGTTGAAGATGTCCCCCCCCACGCTCACGTAAGCGTCGCAATTCCTGGGCCGTTCGGACAAGAACGTGACCCCAAGGGTGGCATCGGGCCGTTCATCCTGAACGCAACCCACCAGCTCCACATCAGGCAGCAACTGACGAAAGGCGCTGTAGATCGCTGCATCCCCCAGATTCAGGGTGCTGTAGGCGTTGATCAGGCCAATGCGCACGGGAGAGGGCAGAAGCGGAGAACAGTGATGGAAACGGCGCAGAAACGACTAACGCGTTACGCATGAATCCAGAGTGAAGCAGGAGCAAGCCACTGGTTCTTATCCTATCAGCCCTGGCCAGAAGGTAACCACGTGGTGGGTCGGGTGGCTTGTGCAACGACCTGAGCCAGACCTGCCGACCAATCAGATGGCTTGTCCAGATCCCTATGCCCAGGCTGCTTCTCGCCTTAGCTGGTCTGGCAGGCCGTGTGAGCCAGGCCATCAGCGCAGAACACTTCTATTCTGGCGGCAACGATAGAATCAAGTAGACCGAATGAGTCGCCGCAGTTTACCTTTGACCATCTCCAAGGTAGGAACAGTACGGACAAACTTGCGATAGGCGGCTGCTATACCGAGTAGTTTAACAGGACGCTGACCGGCAAAGGCGGTTCGATCCAGTAGTGCAAACCATCGATCTTGAAAATTTGCGGCATAATCTGCGTGCCAGGGCTTGACTTTGCCTAAGAAATGAATAATGCCATCTGAAAAATCAGCATCGGCCTTGCCTTTGGATGTATTCCATTTCGGATCGAGCACCAGCCAATCGCCTGCCAAGACGATATTCAGAGCATCTTGATCCATTTGGTCAAGCAAATCATAGTTGTCCTGTGCAACCGCTAGAGCCTTCGATTGGATCTCATGATGCCTCCACGCATCCAGATCCATCACAATCACTCCTGAATTAAAGTACTGGCGAGGATTGTCTAGTTTCAGCTTTTCGCGCAGTCGCTGCTGCTGCTGTGGGGTGTCTATGCCACCATCAATAACACAAGCACTGGATTTGCCATGCAGATCCAGAAGCTGCAGTTCAGTTAGATCCGAGCAAACGATTAAGTCCGTATCTAAATAGATACAGCGAGATACACCCGCCAAATATTCGGGTATAAAGAAGCGCGCATAAGGGGATTTGCTCTTGACAAGCAGAGTGCTGCGGAAGCTATTGACCCGCTCAAGATTGAAATCAATAAAGCTGATTTCGCCGATGTTGGCAGCTTGCCAGGAATTAGTGAGCTGCTGCTTATCGTCCTGCGATAGATCGACGCAAATGGCATAGACATTTAGGGTTGTGCTACAGGCTTCCAAAGCAGAACGAACGGTGACCGCCGCACCGCAAAGATAGTTAGCTGTTGCCACAATTACAATGTTAACCATCATACCTTCAGGGACCCTGCCACACGAATTTAGCTCAGCTTTGTGATTGAGACCTGGCAGGGTGGCCTTCTCCCCAGCTCCATTGCCCCAGCAGCTGTGAGCATCCCAACGGCAGTGAGGGGCATGGATCCAGTTCCCGCCTGCATGCTCCAGCAGGCCCCTTCCAGTAGGAACGACGTCTGAGGTGGTGCGCAGCTCACCGGTGGGGGAATGGGCGCTCCTTGACAAGGCCTGGTGGACCAGGACGGCGCCAAAGCCCCAGGCTGTACCGGTTCCTGGGGGACGACCGGTTCTCGCGAGCCTCAGCCTCGCGACTACTAGCCGCAACACTGGCGGAGACAGCACTCCGCGCCGGCAGCGACCATTTGGAAGTGCCTTGCGGTAGCTCAATAGATTAGCCGGCACGCACTAATTGGCTGCGCAGGGCTAGTCTTCGCGGTCGGGAGCAGAGCGATACACCGACCCAGCCGAAGACGGATAGGCAAGCCAGGGGCAATACAGACACACGTTGCACCGGACCTGCCTCCAGGTGACGGGAATCATCAGGCGATTGAGTGATCACTCGTCAAACTCGCCCAGGCTGAAAGCCGGTAGCCCGCAGTCTACGGATACGCTAAGATTGTCTGAGCAAGCCGAAAAGCGAACTCTCCCAGATCGACACAGATGTCGAAACTTCTTTTTTGGCTTGTTGGGCTCGCTTGCTTTGTTGGCACTCCAGGATCGTCCTTGGCATTACCGATCTCCCCAGGAGATCGAGTCAAGGTGACAATCCCTGAAGGGGAAGAATTCAGTGGCATCTTTGAAATCAATCTGAACGGAGAGCTTGAAATTCCCTTTTCCAAGGGAATCTACGCTGTGGGTCTTGAGCCGGAACAGCTTCAGAAGCGGGTCTATCAAGCCCTGGTGCAACAAGGCTTTTTTCAGCCATCTTTTCTCAGGGTCAGTCTGAGTGTCATTCAATGGGCACCTGTACCGGTCTTTGTCATTGGATCTGCTTTTCAGCCTGGACGGTTATTAATCAACGAGTTAAGTGACGTTGAACAGACACAGACGCCTGTTCAACTTTCTGGACAAGCTCCGCTCAATCGTATGCTCACAACGGCGCTCCGTCGTGCAGGAGGCATTACTCCCACGGCCGATGTCGCCGCGATACAGGTGAAACGAGGTTCAAAAAGGCAAGTGATTGACATGTCCGGTGCTTTTACGGGAGAACCTTTTAACGACATCCCACTCATTGCTGGTGATCAAGTCATTGTTCCGGACACTGGTACCGTTAATCCACTAATCGTGCGCCCTTCTCAGATTACGCCCGCTGAAGTTGAGATTAACATTTCAAATCTTACTGTTCCTGCGGCTGGAAACTCTGTTGCTGGGATTGGCTCTCAGGCTAGGAACTTTCCCTATGGATCTCGCTTGTCCCATGCGGTTGTCTCGGCCAACTGTGCTGGTGGAACCATGGTCACCAATGCGCGACGCCGAGCCATCCTGGTGAGAACTGAAAGGATCTCGGGGAAGACGACTGTCTACGAACGAGGAGTAGAAGATCTTCTTCGCGCGTCTACAAGCAACGCCAACAACCCCTATCTCATGGCAGACGATGGTGTTGCCTGTTATGATTCGAAGATGACCAACTTCCAGGCTGTTCTTAGCATCTTTACTCAGTTTCTGAATCCGTCCGTTTTGATTTATGATCGCAGTATTCCGTAGAATCTAGTGAAAGACTCTCCGCCGATCATCGGACGACTCAGGCCTAAGGTACAGGCCGTGCGAGAACCCTTGGGAAAGGCGGCGCGATTGTTTGCCGAACAGTTTCGAAATATTCCTGGGTTGAAGGCACCCGATCCAAAGGGATGGTGGAAAAAACTTAGTCGAACCGACAAGCTTCGCTGGAGTCGCTATCTATTCGTATCCACTTGTACGAACGGATTGATATGGAGCACCAGTATTCTCTATCTTGCACTTGCAAAGCCTGTCTATACAAGCTCTTGGGCTTTGGTTCTGCCTGGAAGCGCTAATGCTGTTAATTTAAGCCTGCCTGAAATTGGTCAAGCCACGGCATCAAACGAATCACTCGGCCTGGCTACGTTTGATCCTCGTGCAAACTATGAATACATCTTCGTTAGCGAGCAAGTCATCGCGCGGGCTGCCAAGATTGCCAATATTCCTAAGGCAGATTTCGCCAAGCCACGCATTAAGAACATTGATAACACAACGCTGATGCAGATTGATACCACCGGTCCATCGCCTGTAGATGCACGAAACCGTGCCTATGCGTTGCATGACGCCATGGTAGAGCGTCTCAATGAGCTGCGTGTCAGCGAGATCGAGCAACGGCAAGGCCCAGCACAGGAGATTCTGCTGGAAACGCAGCAGAAGCTTGAAACTGCACAAAAGCAAGTTTCCGCATACAAGCGCAAGTCTGGCCTCACCTCTATTGAACAGGTTGAAATCCTTTCGGCTAACATTGAACAGCTACGCAAACAGAGAGCCGAGCTGGCTGCGCTGCAATCGCAGGCAGAGAGTCGATTGCAGAAGTTGAGTCGTAGCCTGGGGCTGTCTCCTTCAGAGGCAACAGATGCGTTCAAGTTGCAGGTTGATCAGATCTTCCAGCAGAATGTGAAGGACTACAGCGAGGCCACGTCTATACTCAAGGTCCAACTGTCTAAGTTCGGTCGGAATAATCCTCGCATTCTCAAAGAGATCAAGCGGCAAGAGGCTGCTAGGCAGGCATTGAATCAGCGTGCCAACGAGTTGCTCGGTCGCTCTCCATCGGCCCAGACTCTCACCAGACTGGCGTTGACTGGTGCCAGTTCTGGTCGCGATTCACTCTTCCAGAACTTGGTGAATTACCAGTCAGATGCTTCAGGTGCAGCAGCACAGGTTCGCAAGCTTGATCAACAGATCAGCTCCTTGGAGGGGCGCCTCAGGTTGATGTCCCAGAAACAGTCTTCTTTGGAGAACCTTAAGCGAAATGAACAGATAGCAGAAGCTGTCTTTGCATCCACATTGGCCAAACTGGATCTTGGCCAGGCCAATATCTTTGCAGCATTCCCACTGATTCAAATAGCTGTGGAGCCATCCTTGCCAGAAACAGCTACGTCACCAAAGCGAACATTGGTGCTTGCTGGCTCAGCATTTGGTTCCATCCTGACGACTGTAGGTCTTTGGATCCTATGGATCCGCAAGCCCTGGATCAAACGGGTCGCCAATTGGATTTCTACATAACAAGGGGTCTTCATTGGGACTTAAAACGCTTCTTTCAAGGGCCTTCCAGTCTGAGGATGATCTTCAGCCGAGAAATTGGCCAGAGCGTTTGGTCTGGTGGTCGATTGTTTGCACCTACCCCATCTGGCTATTCGGTGGCCTTTATGTTGTGGGGTCTATTCTCTGCTGGCTGCTTCTGGGCTGCCTATTGATTAAGATTCTGGCCCGAATCGATCACCCAGAGGAAAATGAAGAAATTTCCATATCACCCGTGATTTGGCTTTGGATCATCGGCATGATCATCATGGAAGTTGCCTTAATTGCAGGACATGTGAACTTCAACCTCGGGACTGGAGCTATCATCAAGTCCACGATTGGTTGGGCCAAAGGGTGGGCCGCCCTAGCGCTCTATCCGTTAGCAGGAGCTCTGCCGATTCGGAGCAGCATCCCCACGCGTGCCATTTGCATCGTGGGCTTTCATACGCTCCTCATCATGCCGCTCCTTCTGCTAACCCCGCATCTGGGCCTGCCAGAAGTGCTCTATGTTTCGCCATTGAGAGCCGTCGGTGGTCCAGGAAATGAATTCTTTGACGTTCCACTCTACGAGATTGACGGTAGCACCGGTGACCTTCGCTGGCGGCTCTTCGCTCCATGGGGGCCTGCTCTTGGGTTTGTCGGCAATATCAACTTCATGATCTGTCTGCTGGAAAAAGATCGGAAATGGAAGGTTCTGGGCATCATTGGCTCGATCCTCATGTGCTTCGTCTGCAAGTCGCGTCTTGCCCAGCTCTGCATCATCCTGATTCCAGCCGTTACGGCAGTGGTATCCAGGCTGCGTCAACCATTCATGCTGATTTCTCTTGGGGTTGTTTCCTATCTTGGAGGAATCTTTGCTACGTCTATTCTTACCGCCATCAGCGACTACTGGGAAGGGTTCAAAGGTGCTCGGGCTGGCTCTACGCGTGTTCGCTTTGCCTTAAAGCGCATCGCCTTCCATCGCTGGGAGACAGAGGCTCCGATTTGGGGACATGGTGTCGTAGAGGGCGGCCCCCATCTCGTTGAGTACATGGCCATTGGTTCCCATCACACCTGGGCCGGAGTGCTTTTTGTGAAGGGTATTGTTGGCTTCGTCGCTCTGGCTGTTCCCATGTTGGTTACAGCGCTTGATCTATTGCGCCGTGCAGCCAGTCCCCGCTATCAACTTGGCTCAGCCGGGCTGGGAATCATTATTCTCTTGTTCATGTATACATTTGGCGAGAATCTGGAGATTCTAGTCTACCTTTTTTGGCCTGGAATGCTTATCATGGGAATGGCTCTACAGGAGAGCAAAGGCCCGCTCCAGTCAGAAATACTTCCCGTACCGTGATTCACACCCAATCCGCCAGCCGTGAGACACCTTGATGCCATGACGAGCATTCTGAAGGCAACAGCATGGCCAGTAGTGTTGTTGCGGTCTCGACCGCTCTGCCTGTGGGGACACACTCTGTGGCCGTTGCTTTGCCACTTGAGTCTTAACCGTGGGGTAGACCTTTGATGCGTCTGCTCAGCCAGCTGAAGAGTTTCATCCCGAAGGATCGATTCATCCGCAACATCGGCTGGATGGGGGTGGGGGAGGTGGGGATTCGCGTCTCGCGTCTCGTGGCCACAGTGCTGTTGGCCAGGCTGCTGAGCCCCAGGGACTATGGCCTGGCCGCCATCGTGTTGACGTCCGGCGAGCTTGTCAAGGTCTTCACACGCAACGGCATCGGGGACAAGATCGTGCAGGCCGATGCGGAGGATGTCCAAGAGATCTGCCAGACGGCATGGAGCCTGAACTGGCTGATCGGCTTTAGCCTCTTTGTCGTGCAGATCATTGGTTCGTTTATCTTTGCCCGCGTTTACAGCGACAACGCACTGATCCTGCCAATCATTGTGGTGAGTTTCAGCTATCTGATCTACCCACTCGCCATGGTCCAGACGGCCTTGGTACGCAGGCAAAACAGGCTCAAGTTCTACAGCTTGACCAATCTCACGGCGGTCGTCACCGACAATCTGCTGACCGGAATCTTTGCGCTGTTTGGGATGGGCATGTGGGCGATTGTACTGCCCAAGTTGCTGGTGGCTCCGGTCTGGGTCGCGATGATGCTGCGGTTTGAACCCTGGCGCCCCGTCATGACGTTCACCCTCAAACGTTGGAAATCCGTGCTGGGATTCGGCAGTCGCATCCTGGGTGTGGAGATGCTCAACACGTTCCGCGAGAATGTTGATTATCTTTTGATCGGTCGCTTCATCGGTGTCAAAGCACTTGGGGTGTACTACTTCGCCTTCAACGCTGGATTGGGTCTGAGCCTGAGTGTGATCAATGCCCTGTCCGTCTCCATCTACTCCGACTTCTGTGACGTCAGAAGCCAACCCGCCGAACTCAAGCAGCGCTTCAGCAAGAACTTGCTCACTATCACCAAGGTGATCGTGCCCGTTGTGGCGTTGCAATGCAGCCTGGCCCCTCTCTATGTACCGATCGTTTTTGGTCAGAAGTGGGTGACGGAGGGTGCCGTGCCGATCTTGATGCTGATCTGCCTGTCGGCCCTGTCCCGACCCTTCGCCAACGCCTCCTCGATGCTGTTCCGCGCCGTAGGCATGCCCCAGGTGGATCTGCTCTGGAACCTGGCCTTCACGGTGGCCCTTACCGTCGCCATCCTGATCGGCACGTCCTGGGGATCCCTGGGTGTGGCCGTGTCCGTGGCAGCGGCCCATCTCACGCTTCAGCCGATCTACCTGATGATGGGGCAACGGCTGCTGCGAAGGATTCAGGTGGCCCAGCCGGCCAGCCTTTGACGCACCGTCGCAAGCCTGAGGCCCAAGTCCTTTCCCATGGAGGCCGCTGCCAGCGCGCGGTTAGGGTGATGGAAATGTTTCAAGCCTCACTGGCCCCGCCCCAGTCCCGGGTCACATCGGTGGTGCCATGGGTGCCATCGGAGCAGGCCGTACCGTCCTCCCGCCCGATTCACGCGTGAAGATCTACGCCATCTGTCTGATCAAGAATGAGGGCGACGTCATTGCGGATTGTCTGATTCATGCGCTGACGTTCTGTGATCGCATTTTCGTTCTCGATAACGGCAGCACCGATGGAACCTGGGAAACCGTGAATGCCCTGGCACAGCACTATCCGGCGATTGTGATCGAGGACCAGCTCCTGATCCCATTCCGCGATGGGATGCGCTCGATCGTCTACAACAAACACAACCACGAACTGGCTGATCAGGATTGGTGGCTACGGCTCGATGGGGATGAGTTCCTCGAAGGGGACCCCAGAGAGGTGCTGGCCACGGCCAACCGTGAGAAAGCCGATTTCGTGACGGCCTGGAATCTGCAGTTCTACTACACGGATGCCGATTACAAGAATTGGGCGGCTGAGAAGCTTGAACCCCACCGTCCCATCACCGAACGGCGCTTGTACTACTCGGCCAATTGGCGAGAGTACCGCTTCTTCCGCAACCAACCCCATCAGCCCTGGAACGTAGCGGTGGCCCCACAGTGGCCCAACGGACTCACCAAAGCCTGCTCGCAGCGTCTCTACAATCGCCACTACCCCTACCGCACGCCTGACCAGATCAAGGAGAAGCTTCAGGCCCGCTACGGCCACGAACAGTTTCGCCATATCGACTCCGTCGACTGGACATCCAAGTTGCTGCCTGCGCGCCAACTGAACCACTTCCAGGAGGGTCAGCCGCCCATCATCAACCAGTTCGATTACTACGCCAAACGCCTGCGGATGATCCGGATCACCCTGATGGGACGCATCAGGGCCGTCCTGCGTCGTCTTCTGGGTGGCCACCGCTCCAGCCATACGTCGTAGCCACCACGATGGTGAACCTTCATCACCACGGGACAGCTGCGGTGGTTCCTGACCCTGAACAACTGGACGACCCGGCCATTTCCGTGGTGGTACCGATCTACAACGCGGCGCCACACATCGAGCAAACCCTGCGCTCCGTGCAGAACCAGAGCCTGAGCAACTGGGAACTGATCGCTGTTGATGACGGATCCACTGACGACAGCCTCGCGATCGTGTCGCGCCTGTTTGGGGACGATCCCCGGGTGCACCTGGTAAGCCAGCCCAACGCGGGAGTCTCGATCGCCCGCAATCGCGGGGTGGCCCTCAGCCGTGCGCCCCTGATCGCCTTTCTCGATGCCGATGACCTCTGGCATGCCGACAAACTGCGCCTACATGTGGCCTACCACGCCAACCATCCTGATGTCGGCGTGAGTTTCGCCCGCATCGCGTTCCTGTCCCCTGGGGGAACACCCACCGGCCTGCTGGCGGCCCTGCCCCGGGAATCGCATCGGCCGGTGGATTTTCTCTGTGAGAACCCCACCAACACCACGTCGAACTGGGTGCTGCGGCGGCAGGTGTTCGACGCAGTGGGCGGATTCGTCACCGACATGAGTTATTCGGAGGATCTGGAATGGCTGCTGCGGGTGGCCTGCGATGGCCGCTGGCAGATCGCCGGCTTGCCCCAGGTGCTCACCTACTACCGCACCTCGGCCGGTGGGCTCTCCTCGAGCCTGCAACGCATGGAACAGGGCTGGCTGCGGCTGATCAGCGAAGCCCGTGGCTATGCGCCCGAGCTGGTGGCGAACCACTTCGCCACGGCCCAGGCCATCCACCTGCGCTACCTGGCCCGGCGCTCCCTGCGCCTCGGAGGAGCCCCCGCCATCGGCACCGATTTCATGCTGCGCTCCCTGCGCTCGGATTGGCGGATCCTGCTGCGGGAGCCGCGCCGTACCGTGCTCACGGCCCTCGCCGTCTTCGCCCGACAGCTGCTGGCCCCCTTCCGCCGCCTGGGTGGCCGCCACGACGAGGCACGGCCATGATGACCTTCGCCAATGCCCCTCTGCCTGTGAGCGCACTGACATGAGCCAATCCCCCCTGGTCTCAGTGGTGATGCCGCTCTACAACTCCGCCGCCACGGTGAGGGAAAGCCTGGAATCCGTTCTCAGCCAGACCTACCCCAACCTGGAGATCCTGGTGGTGAACGATGGCTCCACCGATGACGGGGTGGCGATCTGCCAGGGGTATGGGGACGGGCGCGTTCGGGTGGTGCATCAGCAGAACCGGGGCCTGGCCGGGGCGCGGAACACAGGCATCCGGCAGGCCAAAGGGGAGTTCCTCGGATTTCTGGACAGCGACGATCTGTGGCTTCCCACCAAGGTGGAGCGGCATGTGGCCCATCTGCAAGCGCGGCCGGAGGTGGGTGTCAGCTTTTCTCGCTCCGGATTCATCGATGAGAGCTCCAGGCCGATCGGGATCTACCAGATGCCGAGGCTGCAGGGCATCACGCCGGAGATCGTCTTCTGCCGCAATCCGATCGGCAATGGCTCAGCTGTGGTGATCCGCCGAGACGTCTTTGACGCCATTCGCTTTGAGGCGAATCTCTATGGCGAAGTGGAAGACTTCTTCTTTGACGACACCTTTCGACAGTCCGAAGACATTGAGTGCTGGCTGCGGATTGCGCTGCAGACCCATTGGCGGATCGAGGGAATCCCCGAGGCACTGACGCTCTACCGCATCAGCGACGGCGGACTCTCGGCCAATCTGATGAAGCAGTACGCCTCCTGGGAGCGGGTTCTGCTCAAGACCAAAGCCACCCACCCCGAATTCATCGCCCAATGGGGCTCCAGGGCCCGCGCCTATCAGCTGCGCTACCTGGCCCGCCGGGCCACCCGCCAGCGGGACGGCGCCCTGGCCGTGCGTCTGCTGCACCAATCCCTGGCCACCGACTGGAGGGTGCTGCTCGAGGAACCGCGACGTACCTTGATCACGCTGCTGGCCGCCTACCTGCTGCGGCTGTTGCCGGAGGCTCCCTATCGCTGGCTGGAGGGTCTGATGCTGCGCTCCACGGGGGCCAGTCAGCAGCGGCGCCTGCGTGGGGAACTGAGCCGATGAAGATCCTCCTGGTCTGCTCTTCAGGGGGGCATTTCAAGGCGCTGCAGCAGCTGGCCGATTTCTGGGGGCGCCATCCCCATCTCTGGGTCACGTTTCGAACGCCCACGACGGAAACGGCCCTGGCCGATGAACAGGTGCTCTGGGCCCACAGCCCCACGAATCGCAACCTGCCGAATCTGCTGCGCAACCTGGGGCTGGCGTTGCAGGTGATCCGCAGAGAGCAGCCAGACGTGATTCTTTCCACCGGCGCCGGTGTGGCTGTTCCCTTTCTTCTTCTCGGTAAGCTGTTTCGATGCAAGACCGTGTTCATCGAGTCCGTGACCCGCATTGAGACGCTCAGCCTGTCGGCGCGGCTGGTGCGACCCTTCCTGGACATCCTCTATGTGCACTGGCCCCAGCTGCAGCGTCGCTATCCCCGGGCCGAACTTGTCCAGGGCAAGCTCGGATCATGATTCTCGTCAGTGTCGGAACAGAGCAGTTCCCCTTCAATCGGCTGATGCAGTGGGTGGAGCTGCTGATCCAACAAGAGCTCATCGATGAAGAGATCGTCGTTCAATACGGCACCTGTACGTTTCTCCCCAGTGGCACCACCGTGTATCGGCTGTTGAAGGAGGAGTCGTTTCGGGCCCTCGTGCAGAGGGCCCGGGTGGTGATTGCCCACTGCGGAGAGGGCACGGTGCTGTTGCTCGATGAGATGCAGCAGCCCTTCATTCTTGTTCCCCGCAGTGTGCGTTACCAGGAGCATGTGGATGATCATCAGGTGGAACTCGCCCTGGCACTGACGGAAATGGGGGTGCCGATCGCCTGGAGCCCGGGCGATCTGGTTCGCTTTCTTCTGGCGCCTTTCAAGACCTCGATCAGCGACGTGACCGATAGCTCCGCCCAGTCCCTGTGTCGCAGTCTGCAGAGCCACTTTTCTCCGGCATGACAGCTCACCCTTCTCCCAACGCGGCTGTGGTCAGAACCGTTCAGAACGGGGTGCTGATTCTCCAGCTGCCCCCACGGCTGACCGTCACTGAGGCCGTGGCTTTCCGCGCCGGTTTCTGCGGCTGGCTTGAGGAGGTGGAGGATCTGCGCGAAGTGATCCTGGATTTCGGCAGGACGGCCAGCATCGACAGCAGCGGCATCGGTGCCCTGGTCGGCGCCATCAAGGCCGTCCAGGAGCGGGCCGTTCCCCTCTGCGCCTGGAGCCTGCACCGGCAGGTGTTCCTGGCCCTGCAGTTGACGGGGCTGGAGAAGCTGTTGCCGATGGCAGCCCATTCCGAGGGCCTGCTCCCCCAGCTCTCCCACGTTGAGGACCAGCGCCCCCCCCTCACCCACCCTTCGGTGCGCTCCGGGATCAAGCGGTTCATGGACATCTGTGGCGCACTCGTCGGCCTGGGGATCACGGCGCTGCTGTTCCTGCCCCTGGCCGTGGCCATCCGCCTGGACAGCCCGGGGCCAATCCTGTTCAGTCAGGTGCGCTGCGGCTGGATGGGCCGTCATTTCCGCATCTGGAAGTTCCGCTCGATGGTGAGCGATGCCGAGACCCTCAAAGGCAGTGTGGCGAACCAGGCCCAGGGCGCTTTCTTCAAGAATGACAATGACCCCAGGATCACCAAAGTGGGCCGCATCCTGCGCAAGACCAGCCTCGATGAACTGCCCCAGTTCTGGAACGTGCTGATCGGCGACATGAGCCTGATCGGAACGCGGCCAGCCACCCCGGATGAGGTGCGTCGCTACGCCATTCCCAGTTGGCAGCGGTTTGATGTGCGCCCCGGGCTGAGTGGGGAATGGCAGGTGAATGGCCGCTCTTCCATCCGTGATTTCGAAGATGTGATCAAGCTCGACCTCCGCTACCAGCAGAACTGGAGTCTGGGCTACGACCTCCGACTGATCGCCAGAACATTCCTTGTGCTGCTCAGCAAGGATTCGGGGGCAGCATGAGTCTGCCCATGGCGGCAGATTTCGTGCCGGATGGGCAGCTTGCGGTCAGCAGTGATCTCAATCAGCTTGAGCTTGTCCTCAGCTGGTTCGAGGGACTGGGCCACCCCGACGTGCCCGCCGATGTCTGGATGCAGGCCCAGCTGGCTCTTGTGGAAGGGTTCACCAACGCCGTGCGCCATGCCCATGCCCACCTGTTGTCGCCACCACAGGTGCAGCTCGCGCTGCAGCGGAGCAGCCGCCTGGTGCGCCTTCAGATTGTCGACCACGGCGAAGCCTTTGATCTGGCGTCGGCACTGGTCAGGGTGGAAGCCGAGATCGCCGCCAGTGGTTCGGACCCCCTGGCCAGGGAGGCCCATTGGGGGCTGGTGATGTTTCTGAAGCTTCAGAAGGAGTATGGCTGGACGATCAGCTACTGCAGGGAGGACGACGGCATCAATGTCCTGTGCCTGAGCCACCCCCTGACGGCGGATGCAGGGGCCGGTGGGTCATGCTGAAGGACTCGGGATGGCATCGGGCAGGTTGAAAGATCGACCACCGCGTCCAGAGGTGAAGGTAGTAATTGGTTCCCTCCGGTCCCCGCCCCCAACCATTGGCCAGGTGCTGGCCCCAGATGATGCTGGTGGCTTCCAGTGACCTCCGGCTCTCCTTCGGAAGACTCCCCAGATCACCGCTGTAGAGAATCCTCCGGCCTCGGTAGTAAAAGGCTGTCTCCAGCGGCAGCTCCCTGAGCTTGTCATCCAACCTGAACCAGACTTTCTTACTCTTGTGCAGGAACCAGAAACTCCTCGAGCAGGTGGCCGGCACTGTGTTGTCCTTGTAGCTGTAGAGAACTCCCGGGTGGTGCTCAGGGGAGCCGAGCGATGCAGCCGTGATCTCCAGACCCATGAACAGAGCGGCAGACGTCAGGGAAGCGATGCGATGCAACCGTCCTCACCGTTCGGATCGCCAGCGTCAACGTAGCTTGACCTTCTGCGTGGCCATCACTCCTGGAAGGCCCTGGGGCCCTTGCGCTGGCTAGCCTGCAGAGCCTGCCCACGCCGTCCGCCCTTCCGACCGTGGATCCGGACCGCCGCTCCGCCTCCCTGCCCCAGTCGCGCTGGCGGCCCGCCGCCGGCTTGCTGCTGGCCGCCGCCTTGCTGTTGCCGGCCATCTCGTTGCCGTCTCCGGCCGCTCTTGAGGCCCCGGCTGCGTCGAGCAGGGCCTCCTCCAGCCAAAGCCTGCTGGCGGGTGTGCCCGTGGCACTGGTGCAGCGGCCCGATCGCCATCTGGTGCTGCAACGCCGCCAGCGGCGCCTGCTGGTGCTGGAGGCGGGCGAGCTGATCCGCACCTATCCCGTGGCGGTGGGCATGCCGGGCTGGGAAACCCCGCTGGGTCGCTTCGAGGTGTTGAACATGCACAAGAATCCGGTGTGGGAGCACCCGGCCAAAGGCACCCGCATCGGCCCGGGGCCCGCGAACCCGCTCGGCAGCCGCTGGATCGGCTTCCAGAAGGATTGTGCGGGCCGCCGCGGCTTCAGCGGTGATCAGGTGCTGGATCTGCAGGGTTGTCTGATGACCGGCTTTCACGGCACCCCGCACCGTTGGACCGTGGGCCGGGCCGTGTCCCACGGCTGCGTGCGCCTTCACGACGAAAGCGTGCAGGAGCTGTTCGAGCTGGTGGAGGTGGGCACCTCGGTCACGGTGCTGCCCTGAGCCCGATGCCTCCGGGGTCACACAGGCAGGCCCTTCAGGCAGCCCGATCAGCCAGAACCGTCAGGCAGCCCCCGTAGAGTTCGGCCCTGCCGACCGGATCTTCTGATGCGTGTGCTGTTCGCCGCCGCCGAATGTGCTCCGATGGTGAAGGTGGGCGGCATGGGTGATGTGGTGGGATCGCTTCCCCCGGCCCTTGCCGCACTCGGCCACGACGTGCGTCTGATTCTTCCTGGTTACGGCCGGCTCTGGAGCCAGCTGTCGATTCCCAGTGAGCCGATCTGGCGGGGCTGGGCGATGGGCACGGAGTTTGCGATCTATGCCACCACCCATCCCACCAATGGCCTGCCGCTGTATCTGGTGGGGCATCCGGTGTTCGACCCGGAGCGCATCTACGGCGGTGACGACGAGGACTGGCGCTTCACCTTTTTTGCCAACGCCATCTCCGAGTTCGCCTGGAACCACTGGAAGCCGGATGTGCTGCACTGCCACGACTGGCACACCGGCATGATTCCCGTGTGGATGCATCAGGACCCGGAGATCAGCACGGTCTTCACCATCCACAACCTGCGCTATCAGGGCCCCTGGCGCTGGAAGCTCGACCGCATGACCTGGTGCCCCTGGTACATGCAGGGGGATCACACGATGGCGGCGGCCCTGCTCTACGCCGATCGGGTGAATGCGGTGTCTCCCACCTACGCGATGGAGATCCGCACGCCCGAATATGGCGAGCGCCTCGATGGCCTGCTCAACTACATCAGCGGCAAGCTGCGCGGCATCCTCAACGGCATTGATATCGCCGACTGGAATCCCGCCACCGACAAGACCCTGCCTGCCACGTTCAGCGCCGACGACCTGGCACCGCGGGCGACCAACAAGCGGATGCTGCAGGAACGCATGGGCCTGCGGGTGGACCCTGACACCTACGTGATGGGCATGGTGAGCCGCCTGGTGGATCAGAAGGGGGTGGACCTGCTGCTGCAGGTGGCCGATCGCGTGCTCGCTTACACCGACAGCCAGATCGTGGTGCTGGGTACCGGTGATCGCAACTACGAGGCGGGGCTCTGGCAGATGGCCCTGGCCCATCCCGGCCGGTTCGCGGTGTTTCTCACCTACGACGACGCCCTCTCCCGCCTGATCTATGCCGGCGCCGATGCCTTCCTGATGCCCAGCCGCTTCGAGCCGTGCGGCATCAGCCAGCTGCTGGCGATGCGCTACGGCTGCATTCCGGTTGTGCGCAAGGTGGGCGGCCTGGTGGACACCGTGCCGGCCCACGTGCCCGCTACCCACACCGGCACCGGCTTCTGCTTCGATCGCTATGAAGCGATCGATTTCTACACGGCGATCGTGCGCTCGTGGGAGGCCTATCGGCACACCGCCAGCTGGCAGGAACTGCAGCAGCGCGCCATGCGCGCCGATCACAGCTGGACCCGCTCCGCCCTGGAATACGACGCGATGTACCGCGAAGTGAAGGGCGTCAAGGAGCCCTCGCCGAACCGCGAGGCTGTCGAGCAATTCTCGTTGGGTCAGGAGGCCGACCCGGCTCTCGCCGACGGTGCGGCCCTCCCGGAGCGTCCCCCGGTCGCGCCCCGGCCCACCCCGGTGGTGTCGCGCAACCCGTTCTCGGCCCTGCTGCGGCGCGGCAACAGCTGAGGGGTAGAGCTGCCTTGATCCGTGCGGATCCGCCCTGATCCCACCGTCTGCTTCTGAACCTGGCCCATGACGGACCCGGACCCCGGCCGCTCCCAGCTCCCGTCGCTCTACACCAGCCCCTGGAGTGCCCTCGGCCGGGATCTGATCGCCGTGCTCGCCAGCCTGCGCCTGAAGGCGCAGGAACTGTGGCGTCGCAACCGCCAGGCCGATCTGATCGTGCCCGGCTTCTGGCCACGCGCGCTGGCGCCGCTGTTCTGGCCGGTGTTGCTCCTGCTGGCATTGCTGGGGCTGACGGGCGTTGTGGTGGGGCTTAGGGCGCTGGGGCCCCGTGCGGTTCCCCCTGCTGCCCCCGTAGCGGCCCCTTTGCAGCCGCCCATCACCCCCGCCGGCAGTCCCGGCCAGGCTCCCGGTCTCCCGCATTCCCCGGCCGCTGGCTCAACAGACTCCCCGAGCTCCCGGACCGTCGCCTCTGAGCCGGCAGGGGAGCGGCGGGGAGCGCGATCCCCTGCCACTCCTTCACCAGCCACACCCTCCACGAGAGCACGCTCCGCCGGCACCCCTTCGCCGTCGCCAGCGCCGCCGCCGTCGCGGTCGCCTTCTGCGCCGTCACCTGCGCCGTCATCTGCGCCGCCTGGGGCCGCCCCGCCTGATTCAGTCCTGAGCGAACCCTCCCCGCCGGCGATCGAACCGCTGCTGGAGCTGTTGGCCGACCTGGACCCGCAGCAGCTGATCCGCGTTGCCCGCCCCCATCCCGCCAGCGGCACCCTGGAACTGGAGCTTGACGCCAGGCTCGATCGGCTCAACGCTCAGGAGCGCCAGCAGCAGGCGAACCTCTGGCTGGAGCGGGCCCGCGCCCTTGGCTACGACAACCTGGAGCTCAGCGATGGCGACGGGCTGCTGCTGGGCCGGCCTGCCTGGGTGGGAGGGGGCATGATCCTTCTCGATCACCAGGCTGGGGGCTGAGCGGATGCGGCTGGAGCAACTCGTGGCGCTCTGGGGCGACCCCATCGGTCCGGCCCTCGATCCCGCTGTGCCGCTGCCCCGCGTCTGCACCGATAGCCGGCGTCTGCAGCCGGGTGATCTGTTTGTGCCGCTCACGGGTGAACAGCACGATGGCCACCGGTTCCTCTCCCAGGCGGCCGAAGCCGGCGCCCTGGCGGCACTGATCGCGCGCACGCGTGCCGCGGAGCGCCCTGCCTCCCTGCCCGCCTGGCTCGTGGACGACACCCAGCTGGCCTACCAGCAGCTGGCACGGGCCTGGCGCCAGACGCTGGCGGCACCGGTGATCGCCGTGACGGGTTCCGCTGGCAAGACCACCACCCGCGAGCTGGTGCGCGCCGTGCTGGCGCCGCTGGGGCCGGTGCTGGCCACCAGCGGCAATGAGAACAACGATGTGGGCGTGCCGCTCACCCTGCTCAAGGCCAGCCCCAGTGAGGCGGCCGTGGTGGTGGAAATGGGCATGCGCGGTCTGGGGGAGATCGAGCGGCTCTCCCGCTGTGCGCTGCCCGATGTGGTGGTGATCACCAACATCGGCACGGCCCACATCGGCCGGCTCGGCAGCCGTGAAGCCATTGCCCAGGCCAAGTGTGAGATCACAGCCGCGCTCAGCCCGGCCGGTCTGGTGGTGATTCCCGCCGGCGATCCTCTGCTCGAGCAGGCGCTGGGCGCCGTGTGGAGCGGCCGGGTGCGCCGCGTGGCGCTCACAGGCGATGACGTCGCCGGCTCTGGTTCTGCCGCCGTGGGCCCGCACGTGCCAGCCCCTGACCTGCTTGGCCAGATCGAGGGGGATCCCGGCGCGGCCGGCGGCGCCTGGCTGCAGCTGCTTGCCGGCCCCGGCGCCGCTGCAAGCACTGCCGCTCCCGCTCCTGCTCCTGTTGCTTCAGCTGAGGGTGCTTCCACTGACCCTTCTCCAACGGAGTTTCGGGTGCCGCTGCCTCTGCCCGGGCGCCACAATGCCCGCAACCTGCTGCTTGCCCTGGCGGTGGCCCTGGAGCTCGGCGTGCGGGCCGATCAGCTGCAGGTCCTCCAGGTGGAGGTGCCCGGTGGCCGCAGCCGCCGTCTGCAGCTCGGCGCTGTACAGGTGCTCGACGAGACCTATAACGCCTCCCCCGAAGCGGTGCTGGCGGCCCTCGATCTGCTGGCGGCCCAGCCGGGACGCCGCTTTGCTGCTCTCGGCACGATGCTGGAGCTGGGCGAGCAGAGCGAGGCGCTCCACCGCGCCGTGGCACGCCGTGCCGCGGATCTGCAGCTGGATGGGCTGGTGATCGTGGATGGTGGTGCCATCGGCGCCGCCATGCAGGAGGCGGCCAGTGGCCTGCCGCGGCTGGCTCGCGTGCAGAGCCCGGCTGAGGCGGCCGAGGCGCTGCTGGGGTGGCTGCAACCGGGCGATCAGTTGCTGCTCAAGGCCAGCCGTGGCGTGGCCCTGGAGCGGGCGATCCCGCTGCTGGCGGCTCAGCTGGCCGGCGCCGCCGGCGTGGCGCCGGCCTGAGGCCCCGGCCAGTTCTCGCGCACCAGCTGGCGGGCCCGGCCCAGAGCCAGGGAGCCGGCGGGAACATCGCGGGTAAGGGTGGAGCCGGCCCCCACGGTGACGCCCTCACCCAGGCGGATCGGGGCCACCAATACGGAATTGGCACCGGTTTTGCTGCCGGCGCCGATCACGGTGCGGTGCTTGCGCACGCCGTCGTAGTTGGCGGTGATCGTGCCGGCTCCCACATTCACGTTCTCGCCCAGCTCCGCATCGCCGATGTAGCTGAGGTGGTTCACCTTGCAGCCGGCGCCCAGCCTGCTCTGCTTGATCTCCACGAAGTTCCCCACCCGGCATCCCGCCGCCAACTCGGTACCGGGCCGCAGCTGGGCGTAGGGCCCGATGGCGCAGCCATCAGCGACGCTGGCCTCGCGTACCACCGAAAGCAGCACCTCCACTCCGTTGCCGAGTGTGGCGTTCTCCAGCAGGGAGCCTGGCCCGATTCGGCAGCCATCGCCGATCCGGCAGGCGCCGCGCAGGTGGGTCTGCGGCTCCACCACCACGTCGCGCCCGAAGCGGGTGGCGTCGCTGAGCGTGCAGCTGGCCGGATCGATGAAGGTGACACCCTCCACCATCCAGTGCCGCCGCAGCCGCTCCTGCAGCACCTGCTCGCACTGGGCCAGCTGCAGGCGGTCGTTGATGCCGTTGGTCTCGGCGCTGTCCTCCACCTCCAGGTGCTGGGCGGAGCCGAGCAGGGCCACGGTGTCGGTCAGGTAGAGCTCGCCCTGGTCGTTGTCGCTGGAAAGCTGGGGCAGCACCGCCGCCAGGCGGCTCCAGTCGAAGCAGTAGATGCCGGCGTTCACGAGCGGGTTGTCCCGCTGGGCGGCATTGCAGTCGCGGTGTTCCACGATCGCGCTCACCTGTGCATCCTCGTCCGCGAACACCCGGCCGTAGCCGCTCGGATCCTCCAGCCGGGCTGTCAGCAGGGTCACGGCGGCGCCACCGCGCCGGTGGCTGTCGAGCAGCTGGCGCAGCGTTTGCGGACGCAGCAGCGGCACATCTCCATTGAGCACCAGGAGATCACCCGTGAACCCCTGCAGCGGCTCCAGCAGCTGCTGCACGGCATGGCCGGTGCCGTTCTGCGGCTGCTGCAGCACGAACTCCAGCCCGTGGTGGGCCGCCAGCGACGCCTCCACCCGCTCGGCCTGGTGCCCCACGATCAGCAGGCGCCGATCGGGTTCGAGGCTGTCGCAGCAGCGGAGCACCCGCTCCACCAGCGTGGCACCGGCCAGCGGCTGCAGCACCTTGGGCAGGTCGCTGCGCATGCGGGTTCCCTTCCCGGCGGCCAGAACGGCAACGGCAAGCATGCGGGGGGCGGCAATTGGCGGGAATCTATCCGGCGCCCCGCTGCCCTTTCGCCGGTGGGCTTCAGGCCTGCAGACGTGCCAGATCGTCCCAGAAGCCGGGGTACGACACCGCCGCTGCTTCGCTGCGGTGCAGCCGCGTGGGACCGATGGCCACCTGGGCCGCCACCGCCAGGCTCATCGCCACCCGGTGGTCGGTTTCGCTGTCCACCTCGGCGCCGTGCAGCTCCACCCCTCCGGTGATGTCGAGCCCGTCGGGGTGCTCCACCAGCCGTGCCCCCATCGCGCCCAGCTGGCGGCACATCACGGCGAGCCGATCGGTTTCCTTGACGCGCAGCTCAGCTGCTTCGCGGATCCGGCTGGTGCCCTCGGCCCGGCAGGCGGCCACCACCAGCACGGGGATTTCATCCACCAGGCGCGGAATCAGCTCGCCGCCGATGTCAAAGGCCTGCAACGGCCCATAGCGCACCCGCAGATCCCCCACCGGCTCGCCCGCCACCAGGCGCTGCTCCAGCCGCTCGATGCGGGCGCCCATGGCTTCGAGCACCTCCAGCACCCCGGTGCGGGTGGGGTTGAGGCCCACGTTGCGCACGGTCAGGTCGGCGCCTGGGGTGATCGCCCCGGCCACCAGCCAGAAGGCCGCCGAGCTGATGTCGCCCGGCACTTCCACCGGCTGCCCCACCAGCTCCCGGCCCGGCGTCAGCCGCACGTGCCGGCCGGAGTCGCCGCCGATCTCGATGTCGGCGCCGAAGCCACGCAGCATCCGCTCGCTGTGATCGCGGGAGCGGGCCGGTTCGATCACGCTGGTGGGACCGGTGGCGGTGAGACCCGCCAGCAGGATCGCCGACTTCACCTGGGCCGAGGCGATCGGGGTGCCCAGCACGGCCCCATGCAGCGCGCTTCCCTGGATCGAGAGCGGCGCCAGCTTGCCGCCGGCGCGGCCGCGGATCTGGGCGCCCATGGCGGCCAGCGGTTCGGCCACCCTTCCCATCGGCCGCTGGCGCAGGGACGCATCGCCGTTCAGCACGAAGTGGCAGCCGCTGCGTCCCGCCAGCAGCCCCATGATCAGCCGCATGGTGGTCCCGGAATTGCCGCAATCCAGCACGTCGTCGGGTTCCCGCAGGCCTTCGAGGCCCACCCCCTGCACGATCACCGGCTGCCCTGCCGCGATCGGGCTGATGGTCACCCCCATGGCGCGCAGGCAGGCGGCGGTGCTGAGCGGATCCTCCGCAGGCAGCAGGCCATCGATGCGGGTTTCGCCGGTGGCGATTGCCCCGAACAGCAGCGCGCGGTGGGAGATCGACTTATCGCCCGGCACCTGCACGGTGCCGCTCAACGAACGCGAACCTTCCTGCCCGAGGGCACGGGCCGGGGGCGGTGAAGCGGCGACAGCCAGTCCCATGCCAGGGGAGCAATGGCCCGTGAGCCTAGGTCTGGGCCTGGGCGCCACGGTCTGGCCGAGCACGACAGAGGAGGGCTGGAGCCGCGCCTGCTGCAGGCATCAGGGAATGGCCGCCGCCGGGGTGCCGAACAAACGATCACCGGCATCGCCGAGGCCCGGGACGATGCGGAAGTCGGCATCCAGCTCAGCGTCGATGCAGGCGGTGTAGAGGGTGAGGTGGGGGAAGCGCTGCCCCAGGGTGTTGAGCCCGGGCCGGGCCGCCAGGGCCGTGATCACCCGCAGCCGGTCACCGCTCACCCCTTTGCTCTCGAGCCGTTCCAGCACCTGCACCAGGCTGCCGGCGGTGGCCACCATCGGATCGAACACCAGCACCCCCACCTGGGGGCCGATTGTTTCGGGCAGCGCGTCGTAGTACCAGGAGGCCCTTGCATCAGCTTCATTGCGGCGCAGGCCGACGTGGGCGACCCGGGCCGTGGGCAGCACGGCCTGGGCCCCCTGCCACAGCCCCAGGCCCGCCCGCAGGATCGGCACCGCCAGCAGGGGCACGCTGCCGTCCACCACGCTGCCTTCGGTGCTGGCCAGCGGTGTCTGCACCGTCACCCGCTGATGGGGTAGCCAGTCGCGCACGGCTTCATAGGTGAGCCAGCGGCCCAGCTCGGCCATGGCGGTGCCGAACAGAGAGGGGGGCGTGTCCTGGTCACGCAGCAGGGTCAACCAGTGACCGATCAGGGGATGGGGCGGCACCACCACCCGCAGGGACATGCTCATGTCGATCGCGCCGCGGCCGTGGCTGCCATAACTTGAGGGCCCACGGTACGTGTGTTCTTGCCCCCCTTCACTCGCCCCGGTTGGCTCAGCTCCCTGCTTGCCCTGCTGGTGGTCACGGTCGCCTGGCTGGGTCTGGTGGGCCCCCTGGCGCCGGCCCTGGCGATCACGGCACCGGAGCTGCGCGGCCAGCGGGCGCTGAAGGATCTGCAGCCCGCTATGCATGGCCGCAACCTGCAGCAGCAGGAGTTTCTGAAGGCGTCGATGCAGGGCTTCGACCTCAGTGACACCAACCTGCGCGGTGCCGTGTTCAATTCCAGCGATCTGCAGGGCAGCAATCTCAGCGGCGCCGACCTCGAAGACGCCGTGGCCTTCGCCACCCGCTTCGACAACGCCGACCTCAGCGGTGCGGTGCTCCGCAACGCCATGCTCATGCAGAGCCGCTTCACCGGGGCCACGATAGAGGGGGCCGATTTCAGCGACGCCGTGCTCGATCTGACCCAGCAGAAAGCACTCTGCGCCAGGGCCGCAGGCGTCAATCCCCGCACCGGCGTCAGCACGGTTGAAAGCCTCGGCTGCCGGTAGATTGGCTCGCCGGTTCCAGGGGATCCATCCCTTGGAGGCAAGGGGGAAAGTCCGGTGCAATTCCGGCGCTGTCCCGCAACTGTGAAGCCTGTTCCGCGAGTCCTCGTGGCAGGGCCAGTCAGAACACCCGCCGGCGTTTCAACCCATCCAGTTCCGGCGAGGACCGGTCGAGCCATGTTTCTTCAACCCCGGGCTGCTGGCCCAGGCCGTCGTGCGGCCCAGCCAGCCAGCCCTCTGCTGTTGTCTGGCGCCCTGCAGCTCGCGCCACTCCTGGTCGTGCCGCTGCTGCTGGTGCCACTGCTGGCCACCCCCGCAGCTGCCCACCACCTGATGGAAACCTTCGCCCTGAAGGAGGGCCCGCTGGCGGGTCTGCTCAGCGGCATCGGTCATCCGCTGCTGGGTCCGGATCACCTGCTGTTTCTGCTGGCGCTCGGCCTGGTGGGCCTGGTGCAGCGCCTGCGCTGGGTGCTCGCTCTGCTGGCCGTGGGGCTTACGGCCACCGGCCTTGGCCTGATGCTGCCCGCCCTGCCTGGCGCCGAAGCGCTGGTGGCGTTGTCGCTGGTGGTGGTGGGGCTGGTGGTGATCCAACGGTTGCCTGTCTGGACCCTGCTGCCCGCTTTCGCCCTGCACGGCTATGTGCTCAGTGATGCCGTGAGTGGCTGGCAGGCGGCCTCCGTCGTTTGGTACCTGCTGGGCCTGCTGATCAGCCAGGGCGCCCTGCTGTGGCTGGCGCTCACGTTGGTGCAGCGCTGGCGCGCGGGCCTCGCTCCGGCGCGGTTGATGCTGGCGGCCGGCGTGCTGATCGGCGTCGGCTCCACGTTCGCCTGGTCCGCGTTGGTGCCCTGAGATGACAGCCTCCATGCAAAGGCGTCTGCCTGTCACGGTGGTGACGGGCTTTCTCGGCGCGGGCAAAACCACCTTGTTGCGCCATCTGCTCACCACCAGCGGTCTGCGCCTGGCGGTGCTGGTGAATGAATTCGGCGAAGTCGGCATCGACGGTGACCTGCTGCGCAGCTGCGGCTTCTGCCCGGAGGAGGAGCTCGATGGCCGGCTGGTGGAGCTCGCCAATGGCTGCCTCTGCTGCACCGTCCAGGACGATTTTCTGCCGACGATGCAGAAGCTGCTGGCGTCCGCCGACCGCCTCGACGGCATCGTGGTGGAAACCAGCGGCCTGGCGCTGCCCGAGCCCCTGGTGCAGGCCTTCCAGTGGCCCGACATCCGCACCCGCACCCGCGTCAACGGCGTGGTGACGGTGGTGGATGGTGAAGCGCTGGCCGGCGGCAGTGTGGTGGCCGACCCCGCCGCGCTTCAGCGGCAGCGGGCCGCCGACCCCAGCCTTGATCACCTCTCCGACCTGGAGGAGTTGTTCGAGGACCAGTTGCGGGCGGCTGATCTGGTGCTGGTGAGCCGCGGCGACCGCCTCACGCCTGCAGAGCTGGACCGGGTGCGCGGGCGCCTTCAGGCCTCCTGCCGCCCCGGCGCCCAGGTGTTGCCAATGCAGCGCGGTCAGGTGCCGCCCGAGCTGCTGCTGGGCCTGGATCGCCCAGCCGTCGCGCCGGCTCCTGGCCCCCATGGCGAGGCCTCCCACGACCACGATCACGATCACGGTCATCACGACCACGAGCATCACGACCACACCCACGTGCCCATGCAATCGGTGGCGATTCAGCTCGCTGGCTCCTTCGATCGTGAGGCCCTTGAAGTCACGCTCCTGGAGCAGATCCAGCACCAGGCCCTGCTGCGCCTCAAGGGCTGGCTGATTCAGCCCGGCAAACGACGGCCTCTGCAGATCCAGGCGGTTGGTCCGCGGCTCGATTGCTGGTACGAGGACCACGACGCACAGAGGGCAGCCCCCGCAGGCCCGATAGCCCCCGCACCCAGGGAGATTGGCTCCCCTGGCAGCCCCCACGAGGGTCGGCTTGAGCTGGTGGCGCTCGGGCTGCGTGTCGAGCGCAGCTTGCTGCTGCAGGCGATCGAAGGCACCCGACGCAGGCAGGTCAGCGCCAGCCGGGTCTGAGCAGGCTCGCACCCAAGCTCAGGCGGCCTGCCTGCGATCCATTTGATGGCGGCTTGTCTGTGATCCATTCACAGCCTTCCCAGGTGTGCCATCCACTTCCAGCCGACCCAATCTTCCAGCCGACCAAATCCGATGGTCGGTTCAGTCCAGGGGGATGTCCCCCTGGGCACAGATGCCGTCCCAGCAGAGGGCCTGATCCTCGCTCCAGCGGGCCTTCACCGTCTCCCAGCTGCCGGCTGGTCGCTGCATCTCCACCACGCCCTTGCCGTCGTGGCGGAAGCTCAGCTGTGTGTTGTCGAAGCGCAACCTCCAGCGCTCACCCACCGCTTCCACCGACATCACGCAGGGAAGCCAGGGGCCATCGGCCAGCCGGCAGCGCAGGGGCACCCGCTGCACCTGTGCCAGGGCCGGAGCAAGCAGAGCGGTACCTGCCATCGCGATCAACACTGCCACCATCCCCGCCCGGGCCAGCCGGGCTCCCAGGCAGGGTTGGCTGGCGCCTGTCGCTTGCATCGCTTCCAACGCCCACCTCTGTTTTGACCATGCTTCGGCGCTGGTCCCGAGGGGGAGGCAAGCTGCCAAGATTTAACAAACGACATCCCTGCCGGTGCCCCGCTTTCAAGCCCGTGTGCTGGTCTCCCTGAGACCATCGGTTCTCGATCCGGCAGGAGAAGCCACCAGAGCCGCCGCCCAGCGGCTCGGCGTCGATGGCATCACGCGTCTGCGCATTGGCAAGGCGATGGAGGTGGAACTCGATGCGCCGGATCTCGACGCCGCGCGCAGCACGATCGAGCGGCTCAGCGATCGCCTGCTGGCCAATCCGGTGATCGAGAACTGGTGCCTCGAGCAGCTCAAGCCCGTGGAGGGCGCCGGGTCATGACGATCGGAGTGGTGGTGTTTCCCGGTTCGAACTGCGATCGGGATGTGCGCTGGGCGGCGGAAGGATGCCTCGGCATTCCCACCCGCTTCCTCTGGCACGAGGAGTCGAGCCTGGAGGGCATCGATGCGGTGGTGCTGCCCGGCGGGTTCAGCTATGGCGACTATCTCCGTTGCGGCGCCATTGCCCATGTCTCGCCGCTGTTGAGCGAAGTGGCCAGCTTCGCGGCCCGTGGCGGCCCGGTGCTGGGCATCTGCAACGGCTTCCAGGTGCTCACAGAAATGGGCCTGCTGCCCGGAGCGCTCACGCGCAACCGCCAGCTGCACTTTCTCTGTGAAGCAGCTCCGCTCACGGTGCACCCGGGCGCCTCCCAGTGGCTGCGCCACTACAGCGAAGGTGAGCAGATCAGCCTGCCGATCGCCCACGGCGAAGGGTGCTTCCAGGCCGACGCTGACACGCTGGCGGAGCTGGAGGGGGAAGGCCGGGTGGTGCTGCGTTACGCCGCCAACCCCAACGGTTCGGTGGGGAATGTCGCCGGCCTCTGCAACGCCCAAGGCAACGTGCTGGGTCTGATGCCCCACCCGGAGCGGGCCTGCGACCCGATCACCGGCGGCACCGACGGCACCCGCCTGCTGGCCTCGCTGCTGGGCTGACCGCCAAGGCAGTGGCAGGGGGTAGCTCAGCCGTGGGCGGTGAAGTACTCCTTGCTGCCGACTGGGTCGGGCTTCATGGTCGCAGCGCCCGGCATCCAGTTGGCGGGGCACACCTCGCCAGGGTGCCCCTGCACGTGCTGGAAGGCCTTGAGCACGCGCAGGGTTTCCTCCACGCTGCGGCCCACCGAGAGATTGTTGATTGTGGCGTGCTGCACGATACCGTCCGGATCGATCAGGAACAGGCCCCGCAGCGCCACACCGACCTCCTCGTCGAGCACGCCGTAGGCGCGGGCGATCTCCTTCCTGAGATCGGCCACCAGCGGATAGGCGATTTCGCCGACACCACCGTCCTGGCGCGAGGTCTGGATCCAGGCCAGGTGGCTGTACTGGCTGTCGACTGAGACGCCCAGCACTTCAGCGCCAAGTGCGGCGAACTCTGCGTGCCGATCGCTGAAGGCTGTCACCTCCGTGGGGCAGACGAAGGTGAAATCGAGCGGATAGAAAAACAGCACCACATACCGGCCGCGGTACTGCGACAACTGGATTTCGCTGAAGTCCTGGTCCACCACGGCGGTGGCGGTGAAGTCGGGCGCCTGCTGACCCACGCGCAGGGAGGCGTTGATCGTCATGGCGGAGAGATGCTCAGGGACGGGAAGGTTGGGGAGGCTATGGCCGCCGGCGACAGCATCACGCCGGAAGCCGGAGATTGCAGCTGCGAAAGGAGGTGTGCCGCGGTGTTCCTGCCGTCTCTATCACTGTATCCAGCGCTGTCTGTGTGCAGCGGCCGTGGCGCGGATCAGCGGCGCTCGCAGCCGATCAGCAGGGGCCTCAGCCAGACGGATCAGGGCAGCCCTTGCCGGCCAAGCGCAGCGGGTCAAGAACTTTTGTCATAAAACACTGGCTGCATGCCTGAATGGGGTCGTTGGCGCGGTAAGCAGGTGAGGTGGCAGGCGGCTTCGTCAGCTCCTGTCCGCAGCACCGAACGCCAGCCTGGAGCGCACCCGGTTTCGGTGGTCCTTTTCTTTTGCCTGCCCTGATGTCCTGGGATCCCGTCCTGCTTCGCAAGTACAACGCCACCGGGCATTTCCGTCTGCTCAGCCAGCTGCGCAGCGAAATCGTCTCCCACCCGATTCAGCGTCCCCAGGCCGATGGCAGCCCGGCACGCCGTGGCCGTGGTTCCTCATCCTCCTCAAGGCGCTCCGGTGCCCGTGGTGGCGCCAGCGAGGCTGCGAACACCACCTCGGATTACGGAGCCGCTTCAGCCAATTCCGCCCCCAGCTTTCGTGAGCGCCTGAACGCCATCGAAATGCGCTGAGATCACGCGGCGATGCGCGATGGTGACTCAGATAGCGAGAGCCTCAATCAGAAAGCGAGACGCTGAGTCAGAAAGCGGCAGGTTGATTCAGGAAGCGAGAGAGACGATCACGTTCACCCCGCATGGAACCCATCCAACATTGATCCCCCGCGGATTGAACGCACCCCACAGTCAATCCACCGCGGATGGAACCAACCCCGGATGGGACCCACCCCGTTTTCATGCGGACCCAACTTGAGTGCTGGCTGATTCGTACGCCCCGGCACGCAGGGCCGGGATTGAGTCATTGGCCGAGCCGCGCAGAGCGCTCAGCAGAACTCGCCAGCTTCAGGCGCCAACAAAGTCTCGCCAACGTCAGGTGTCACCCCATTGAGGTGACAAGGATGTCAAACGATCAATGTCAAAGAATTGAAGTGCCACTGGATCTACCACTGGGTTGTATCGATTTTCAGGGCAATGGCTCGGGGGAGACTTGAACTCCCGACCTTGGGGTTATGAATCCCACGCTCTAACCAGCTGAGCTACCGAGCCTTGTGTGGAGAGCTTAAACGACGGCCCGACGCCTCCCGTGCGGCGCGTCTCAGGCGCGGCCGGGGAGGAACTCCAGGGGATTCACGGCACCACGGCCGGGGGGATGGATCTCGAAGTGGAGGTGAGGCCCGGTGCTGCGTCCGGTGCTGCCCATCGAGCTGATCACGGTTCCCTGGCCCACCATCTGGCCGACTCTCACCATCAGGCGGCTGTTGTGGGCGTAGAGCGACTTGCTGCCGTCGCTGTGCTGGATCTCCACCAGGTAGCCGTAGCCCCCGTCATGCCAGCCGGCAAAGACCACCTGGCCGGATCGGGCGGCCACGATCGGCGTGCCGACGTTGTTGGCGATGTCGACGCCTTTGTGCATGCGCCCCCAGCGCCAGCCGAAGCCGGAGCTGAACACCCCTCTGGTGGGCCAGATCCAGGTGGCGTCGCCCTGGGTGGGGCCTTGCTCCACCTCTGGACGGCCACCGAAGGAGGGGAGATCCGGCCAGCTGAGCCCGCCGCTGCCCACGGGATTGAGCCCGAGCACCATCCGGGTGCGGCCGGGGGCGGAACGGGCCAGCCGCACCTGGGTACCGGCCACGAGCCGGGCGGCCTCTAGGCCGGGGTTCAGCCGCAGCAGCTCCTGAATCGTGAGGTTGTAGCGCTTGGCGAGCTTCATCAGGCTGTCGCCGAAGCGCACCACTCCGGTGGATTCCAGGGGTGGCAGCTCGGAGAGCGGGGCGGAGCGCCGGATCTGCTCGGGATCGAGGGCGGCCACGCTGCGGGCCCGGTTGGTGTCACGTCCAGGGATCACCAGCCAGTCGCCCTGGCTGAACCTGTGGTCTTCGGTCACATCATTCATGCGGGCCAGGGGCGTTTCCTGGATGCGCAGCTGCTGAGCGAGCTCATCCAGGGTGACCTCTGCGCGCACCTGGATCCACACCCTGTCGCTGGCCTTGGGGAGCGAGGCGAGCTGCTGGACCGCTTTGGGTTCGGCCGTCAGCCCCAGAGCATCCCCGAAGCCGGCAGACAGCTCATCAACCCCGCTGGAGCGGGAGTCGGCGATGCCAGGGATGGCCGCAGCAGCCACCAGAGAGAGAACCGGGAGGGCTCCCATCAGAGGCAGGATCAGTTGCGAAGGCTTCATGCAAATTCACCCATTGGACAAAACCCGGTGGAGAAGCCGCCACCCCCCGGGTCGCGCCGACAGTAGCGGCCTGAACTCCTTTAGACAACCTGAAGGCCGGAGCGAACGGGGTTCAAGCGTCCCTGGCGGTGCTGGAGATCCCTGTCCCCAACTGGCGAATGGCCTCAAACAACACCACGGCAGCGGCCACGGAGAGGTTGAGGCTGCGCACCCCACCACCGCTGCGCACCGAGCCCGGCATCGGCACGGTGAGCCGGGCATCGGCGGCGGCCAGCACATCCGGCGGCAGGCCGCTCGATTCACGCCCATGCAGCAGCCAGTCGTCGTCTCGGAAGGCGAAGGAGGTGTAGGGCTGGTCCACCTGGCTGCTGAAGGCCACCAGGCGCCCACCGCACCTGCGGCGGTGCTGCTCGAAGCTCACCAGGTTGGCGTGGCGATGCAGCTGTACCCAGGGCCAATAGTCCAGGCCCGCCCGCTTCAGCTGCCGGTCATCGATCTGGAAGCCCAGCGGTTCGATCAGGTGAAGCTCGCAGCCGGTGGCCGCACAGGTGCGCGCCACATTGCCGGTGTTCGGCGGGATCTCCGGCTCAAACAGCACCACGCGCGGCATGGCTCAGAGCTCCGGCACCGGCCTGCTCAGCCGCAGCAGATCGATCGCCCGCCCGTGCACCACCAGCCAGGCCTCGTTGCAGCGGGGCAGCAGCTCTTGTTGCAGCGCCCCGAGCCGATCCCGGAAGCGCCCGCCGATCGCCGTGGGGGGCACCACACCCCAGCCAGTCTCCTCAGACACGATCAGCGCGGCGGCGCGGCAACGCTGCAACGCCGACAGCAGATGCTGCTGTTCCTGCTCCCAGGCGCCTGTGTCCAGTTCGAGGTGGTGCGCCAGCCAGGTGCCGAGCGAGTCGATCAGCAGCAGTCGCTCAGCGGGCGCCCGCTCCAGCGCGGCGCTGAGCTGCCCTTCCACCTCCCAGGTGGGCCAGTCGGCCGGCCGGCGGCGGCGGTGCAGGGCCAGCCGCTCGCTCCAGCTGGCATCGCCCTCGAGGCGGGGGCCGGTGGCGATGTAGGTGACCGGCCGGCCCGAATGCAGGGCCAGGTGCTCGGCCCAGCGGCTCTTGCCGCTCCGGCTCGGACCGGTCACCAGGGTGAGCATGGCGTCAGCCCCCGCCATTCATGTTGCGCAGCGTGGCCACAGAAGATGGGGACACACGGTTGAGATAGCGGAAAATCCAATACTTGAAGATCGTGGCCAGAATCACCGGGAAGGTGGCGATGAAGAGCATCACGAAGTTCTCTCTCACCGGTAGTCCCAGGTGGGTGGCTACACCGTCGAGCAACACAGTCCAGCCTTCCGGGCTGTGAAATCCCACGAAGATGTCGGTAAAAAGAATGATTGCAAAGGCCTTGGCACTGTCGCTCAGGCCATACACCTGTTCGTCCAGAAAGCCGCGCAGCACCCGGATGTCCTCACGGGCCAGCAGGCAGACCAGCCCGAAACTGAGCAGCCCGAAGGCATCGGAGAGCACGTTCTTGATCGCCAGGGTGCTCTGTCCATCCGCTTCTTCCTTCAGTTCGGCGGCGCGGCTGGCCAGGGCCTTGTGCATCGCCGCCGGGTCGGGGAGGTCTTCGCCCTTGAGCAGGGCATCGAATTCCAGCTCCGCTTTGTACACACGCAGCTTCTCCACAGCCGCCTCTTCAAGCTGCGGTTTGGGGTAAGTGAGGAAGGGCACGTCGGGCGCGAAGCGATCCACCAAGGGCGAAATCACGAAGGTGCGGCTGGCCTGCTGCATCAGCAGCGGCACCAGCACCAGCAGCAGCAGGATGCGCAGCGACACCAGCGTGGAATCGCGGCGCCGGCGAAAGCCAGCCACCACGGTGGCCTCTGCCTGGGGATCCAGCTGCCGTCGCACCTTCTCCATCAACCCCATCAGGCTGCGGGGCAACAACTCCGGCGAGCGGGTGAGGGTGGAGAGCGGCTTGCGGTTGGAGTAGCGCCCCTCAACTGTTTCAATCAGCTGGAACTGCCGCAGCTCCTGGGGATCGAGTTCGTGGCGGCGGGGCTGGAGTTCCTCCACCACCTGCCGGCACAGCTCCAGTGAACTGCGAAACCGCCGCATCATCTGCGCCTGCACCGACGCCGGCATGCTCAGCTCAAGCTCCGGCCGCACAGGGCGGTCGTTGAAGTATTCGAGCTCAATGTTCTGGATCAGCAGGGCGGCCTCATAGGCGCGCTCCAGATTGCTGCGCAGATCCTTGGTGCGGGCCTTCCCGAAGGTTCCCATCCAGTCGGTCAGACCCATGGGTGCTCAGCGGGAGAAAACCCACCAGGTGAGCATCGGCACCACCGTGCCCACCACCAACAGCACGACGATCCAGGTGAAACCATTGCTGGAGGCCGTTTCCTCCTGGGTGGGGATGTTCGACTCCACTGGCACGATCACCTGCTCCAGCGGCGGGCCAGGGTCTTCGCCGCCTGCCAGCACGGCCGTGATGCGGTCGAGGGCATCGAGTGAGGCCTGGCGGTAGCGTGATCCCAGCCGGATTGGTATCGCCATGGTGCGATCGGCGGTGTTGCGCAGCAGGGATTCAGGAAGCTGGTCCAGCAGGGTGTCACTGGCCACCACGGCGGCAGTGTTCGTCTGCGAATCGATCAGCAGGATCAGCTGGGAGGAGTCGTCGCTGGAGGCGGTGGACCAGCGGTCGATTAATTGCTGGCCGAGGGTCTCGAGATCGAGGCCGTAGTCGAGGCGCTGCACCGTGACCAGGCGGGCTTCGATGTGATCGGCCTGCAGCTCCTTGAGCCGGCGTTCCAGCTCCACCGCCGTGGCCCTGCTGAACAGCTCGGCGGGATCGATCAGGTGCTGCTGGGGCAGAGCGGGATAGGCGCTGGCTCCGACGGCCCAGGCCGCCGCTACGGGCAGGAACTGGAGCAGCAACACGGTGATGGCAGCCAGTAGACGCAGCGGCAGACGCAAAGACCGGGCCTCACAGTTGTGATTGTCAGTCTGCCGCCCGCAGGCCCTGCTGTCGCGCCCTGATGTGTCAGCGTTCGTATTCCAATCGCCAGAATCCCATGGCCGGTCTCCCGCCGCCGGCACGGCTCTGCCTGGCTGCCGGAGTGCTCGGCCTGCTGCTCTGCCTGCTCAACCAGCTCACGGCACCCGACCTTTCTCCCGCTCTGGAGCGGGCAGCCGTGCTCGCCAGCCTGATGGCGGTGGGCCTGATGCTGGTGGCCGTGCTCTGGACGCGGGCCCTGCCGGCGGCACCGGAACGGGTGGAGTTGCCCGGGCCCCAGGGGCTGGAACTTGATGAGGCCCTCCCGCCCCTGGCCCGGCAGGAACTCGCCTGGGGCAGCCACATGCTGCTCACCGCCACGCCCGCCGCCAGCGTGCTGCTGTTCTGGCAGGGCCGGGTGGTTCTGCGCCGCGGGGTGCTGGCCGAAGAGCCCTTCTTCCCGGGTGCAATCTGCGAGCGGGCCCGACGGACGGAGCGCTGCGTTTCGCTGGTGGACCTGCGCCTTTATCCCGGCCGCCAGGAGTTCACCGGCTTGCCGCTGGGCACGCCAGCCGTGATCGTGCAACCCATCGGTGCGGTGGGCTGGTTGCTGGTGGGGGGCTGGTCGCCACGATGCTTCTGCCGCGCCGATGAACTGTGGCTGGAGGGCTGGGCTCGCAAGCTCAGAACGACACTGGAGGACGCTTCCGCGCCGGGCCCGGCGCCCGTGGCGGCACCGTGAGCTCGGTGAACACCCGCGCCCCCGGACTGACGAACTCAACGGTGCCGTCTTTGCCCACCTGGCCGCTGAGCGCTTCGCTGCGGGTGATCTGCCGGTTCGCCTCGCGTTCCAGCCGCACGGCCCCCTGGGCCTGAACCTCTTTCGAGGTCCAGTTCCACCGGCAGACGTTGGCCTGCAACCACTCGCCTGGTTGGCGCACATCGCAGCCGGCGGGGATGAAGGCCGTGGTGTCCGCCAGATTCGCTTCCAGTGCCTTGCCGCGCACCGTGAGCTGATCGAAGCGGCCCGTGAAGGGTTCGGCGCTGGAAATCCATTGCTTCTCCAGGTTCCAGCGGGTTCGCCCAGCGGCGATCTCCGTCTTGGCGGCGGGGTCAAGGAACTGCACCGGCGCGATCCCGTCGAACACCTGCTCGCGCGTGTTGCCCTCCAGTGCTGATGCGGTGAGGCGCTGGGCGGGCTTGCCGGGCTGCTGCCTCAGCGCCAGCACCGGCCCGGCCGCCTTCAGATTGCCGCTCGGCGGATACCAGTCGGCTTCGCGGGTGAGCAGGTTGAGGCCCGGCTGGAGCAGACGGGGAGATCCGCGCAGTTCCAGCTTGTCTTCGGCGATCAGGAAACGGGCGCGCTCCGCCGTCAGGCGGGTGGAGCGGTCGGTGGCAACGGGCCTCCCGCTGATCTCAATCAGGGAGCGGGCTGGCGTCCAGCGGACGCGATCGCCCGTGATCGTGGCGCCCTGGGGGCCGATCACCACGATGCTCACCTTCCCCTCCAGCTGGATCACCTCGCCGTCGTTGATCACGGTGCCGCTGCCGGCCTGGATGCGGTAGCGCGGCTTGCCGGCCGCATAGATCACACCGCGCGGTTGCCTGGCGGTGGCCACGCGGCGCTGCAGGTCGTAGCGGGCTTCAGGGCTGGTCAGCTCCCAGCTGGGTCGCCCCTTGGCATCCTGCTGGCGGAGGTTGAGGGCGCGGAACACGAACGGCTGCGGTTTGGCCGGCGTTCTGGCGCTGCGCGCACAACCGAACAACGGCACCCCCAGCAGCAGCACCAGCAGCAGAAGGCCGCTGCGGCGTGTGGAGCGGGAAGCGATCAAAGCGCTTCCTCCAGCTCGAGGCGGGCCATCACCGGCGCCGGCTCAGGCAGGGGTGTGCCCGCCACTAAGCCACCCCAGCGCAGCCGTTCGCTCCATGGCGGATTGGCGGGGTTGCCGGCGGGGGCCGGCTCAGGCGCACCGCTGAGCACGGGGGCCTGCGCCAGCTGGACCAGCATGCGCCCGGCCAGATCCGGCAGTAAAGGGGCGATCAGCAGGGCCACGATCCGGGCAGCCTCAAGCACGGCGTAGAGATCATCCGCCACCTGCTCCACCCCCTCCTGCCGTTTCATGCGACTCCAGGGGGCCTGCTCGTTGAGGTAGCCGTTGGCGGCCACCGCCAGCTGCAGCGCCGCCTCCGCCCCCGCGCGGAAATCAAGCCGTTCCAGTGCCGCCATCACCCGCTGCGTGGCCTCCGCGCTGGCCAGGGCCAGCGGATGCTGATCGGTGACGGCGCTGCTCACCGGCGGCACAGCCTCGGCGAACCAGCGACGCGCCATGGAGGAGGTGCGGTTGAGCAGGTTGCCGATCGTGTTGGCCAGGTCGTTGTTGACCAGGTCGGTGAAGCGCTGCTGCTGAAAGTCGCCGTCGTCGCCGAAGCCGATGTCCCGCAGCAGATACCAGCGCACCGCATCGGGCCCGCAGCGCTCCAGCAGGGTGGCGGGGTCGAGCACGTTGCCCAGCGACTTGCCCATCTTCTGCCCTTCACGGGTGAGAAAGCCGTGGCCGAACACCCGCTCCGGCAGCGGCAGGCCGGCCGACAGCAGCATCGCCGGCCAGTAGACGGCATGAAACCGCAGGATGTCCTTGCCGATCACATGCACCGACGCCGGCCAGCCCCGTTGGCTGAGCAGATCGAGATCGGGGGCATCACCGGGCTCCAGCAGGGCGGTGAGGTAGCCGAGCAGCGCATCGAACCACACATAGAAGGTCTGCGGTTCATGGCCCGGCACCGGCAGGCCCCAGGGCACGTTCAGGCGGGAGATCGAGAAATCACGCAGGCCCTGCTGCACGAAGTTCTCCACCTCCTTCTGCCGGCCGGGCGGGGCGATGAAGCCAGGACGGCGGATCAGCTCCTCGATCGGCTGCTGGTAGCGGGAGAGCCGGAAGAAGAGATTGGTTTCATCGCGCCACTCCAGCGGGCGGTGGTGAATGCTGCAGTTGGGGGCATCGGCACCGGCGGCCTCGTCCTTGAATTCCTCGCAGGCCACGCAGTACCAGCCCTGCTGGCGGCCCTCCACCACGTCGCCGGCGGCCTCGACCCGCCGGAAGAACTGATCCACGAGTTGGCGATGGCGTGGATCGGTGGTGCGGATGAAGCGGTCGTTGCTGATCTCCCACGCCTGCCACAGCTCCCTGTACTGAGCGCTGACGCGGTCGCAGTGGGCCTGGGGCGTGAGCCCGGCCTGTTCTGCGGTGCGCTGGATCTTCAGGCCGTGCTCGTCGCAGCCGGTGATGAAGATCACCCGTTCCCCCTGGAGGCGCTGGAACCGGGCCAGGGCGTCACAGGCCAGGGTCGTGTACGCGCTGCCGAGGTGCGGCTTGTCGTTGACGTAGTAAAGGGGGGTGGTGAGCGTGTAGGTCATTCGGCGGGGATCAAGGGCTCGCTGGCCCGCCAAAGCGGCCCTGCGCCGGCGACGGATCCTACCGAGCGTCTCTTGGCGCCGGCCTTTCTGCCAACGGTGCCTCAGCACTTTCGGGCACTCTGACAACCTTTCCCCACCAGCCGCCCTGCCGCCGATGGCCTTGCTTCTGTGTGACCGCCTCCCGCTGCCCGGTTGCCGCTGATGGGCGCCGCAGCGGAACAAGCCCAGGTGGTGGTCTGGGGCGGTGGCAGCGGCGGCGTGGCAGCGGCGCTGCAGGCGGCCCGCGCCGGCGCCGACACCCTGCTGCTCACCCCCGGCGGCTGGCTGGGGGGAATGGTGAGCGCTGCAGGGGTCTGCGCGCCCGACGGCAATGAGCTCACCCCCTGGCAGACCGGTCTCTGGGGGGCGCTGCTGCGGGCCTTGCAGCAGGCGGAAGCCGAAGGGCTCGATCACAACTGGGTGAGCTGCTTCGGTTGGCGGCCGGCCACGGCCGAACGGATCCTGCGCGGCTGGGTGGCGGCAGAACCGCGCCTGCGCTGGTGGCCGTGCTGCACGCTGCGCGGCGTACGGCGCCAGGGACGGCGGGTCACCGCCGTGGAGATCGAGCGGGAGCACGAGCCCCAGTCGATCGCTCTGGAGGTGCTGATCGATGGCAGCGACCGAGGCGATCTGCTGCCCCTGGCGGAGGTGCCGTTCCGCTGCGGCTGGGAACCCCGCGAACAGTGGGGGGAACCCAGCGCTCCGCCACAGCAACAGCTGGAAAACGACGCCTTCTTCCAACGGCAGCCGGTGCAGTCGCCCACCTGGGTGGTGCTGGGCCAGCTCGGGCAGGGCCCCTGCCCCTCCGGCCGGCCGCCGGCCCCACCCTTCGCGCGCTCCACCGAGGCCCACGGCCTGCTGCGCACGCTCACCTATGGGCGCCTGCCGGGCGGGCTGGTGATGCTGAACTGGCCCTTGCACGGCAACGACTGGCACGACGGGCTGGAGCGGGCCTTCAGCGCCGATCCGCAGCAGCAGCAGGCGCTGCAGGCGGAGATGCGGGCCCACAGCCTCGCGTTTGCTGCGGCCCTGGGCGAAGCCAGTGACGGCTGGGTAAAGACGGCGGCGGTGTTCCCGGAGGCGGCGGCAGCGGCGGCCCTGCAGGGCTCCTCGGCCTTGGCGTTGATGCCCTACTGGCGCGAGGGCCGGCGCCTGCACGGTCTGGCCACTGTCACTGAACGGGATCTGTTGCCCCAGGCCTGCGCCGGCGGCACAGCCGAGGCACGCCTGGCCCCGCTGGCCACCGGCCCAGACGGGACGATCAGCTCCATTGCCGTGGGCAATTACCCCAACGATCACCACTACCCCGGCCCTGACTGGCCCCTGGCCCCGAAGAGCTGCCGTTGGGGCGGACGCTGGAGCGGCACCCCCTTCACGATTCCCTATGGCGCACTGGTGTGCGCCGACCTCGACAACCTGCTGGCCGCCGACAAGTCCTTCAGCACCAGCCACATGGCCAACGGCGCCACCCGGCTGCAGCCGCTGATCCTCAACATCGGCCAGGCGGCGGGAGCGGCGGCGGCGTTGTGCGTGGCCCACGCACTGCTGCCGGCCGAGCTGCCGGTGCGCCAGCTGCAGGAGGCCCTGATCAACGACCCGCAGGCGCCTGCCGGGCCGCTACCGCTCTGGGACACCCCCTGGCATCACCCCGAGTGGCGCCTGCGCCAGCACGCGGCGCTGGCCGCGCCCGAGCGCCTGTCGCCGGGTGGCGAGCTGCTTGGCGCCGCGCCAACGGATCCCGGTGTTGCCCCAGCGGAGCCCCACGAACGCCTGTTCCAGGGCAGCCTGCAGAGCGATGGCAACGGCGGCTTTCTCCTCGGCACCGGCGAGCGCCCCTGGCCTGTGATCACGCTCGAACCCGGTCTGCACCGCTGGCTGGCCGCTGTTGAGCTACCTCGCACGGTGCAGCTGATCGGCTGCGCCAATCCCTGGGGGCCCTGGCTGCGGGTGTCACGGCTCGTCGCAGACTGACGCCTGCGCTGGCCATCGCCTGAGGCCCCCTCAGCGCGCCTCGAGGCGCAGCAGATCCGACAGCGAATCCACCATCTGCACGTGCACGGTGAGGGTGGTGCCAGGTTCGGCGGCGGCGGGGCAGCGGGCAGCCACGTCCAGCGCCAGCGCTTCGAGATGCACGAGGCCCAGCCGGTCCTGCTCCCGCAGCCAACGCAGGAACACCCCCTCCAGACGTTCCTGGGGGTGCTGCTCAAACCACACCTGCTGCCAGTGGCGCTGGTCTTCGCGGCTGATCTGCACCCCCTCCCGCAGCGGCGGATCGAGTTGATCGAGCAGGGCGCCGAGGTCGGTTCCATCCAGGGGCGGCTGGTGCTGATGATGGGCCGCCAGCTGGCGTTGCACCACCAGATCGGCGTAGCGACGGATCGGTGAGGTGGCCTGCACGTAGGCGCTCAGCCCGAGGCTGAAGTGATGGCAGGGCTGCACACCGGTGACACCTCGGGTGAGGCAGCGGCGCAGGGCCATGTGTCGCACCGGACCAGGGGGCAGGGCCTCCAGCTGGGCAGCGGGCGGCAGCTCGGCGCTGGGCTGGCCCCGGTAAGGAAGGGCCAGACCCTCGCTCACGCCATAGGCGGCGATCACGGCGCCGTTGAGGATCATCGCTTCGGCCACCAGCGCCCGGGCCGGGCTCGGGTCGGTGATCTCCACGCTTGTCTGCCCGTCCACCGCGCGGATGCGGCCCTCCGGTTGCTCCATCTGCAGGGCACCCTGGCCCACACGCCAGCGGCGACGGCGCTCCAGCAGGGCGTCGATGCTGGCCAGATCCGGTTCTTCCTTTGGAGCCAGTTCGATCAGGGCATCGCCGTCGGCGTAGGAGAGGCGATAGGTGGGCAGCACCCAGCTGCGCACAATCTCCACGGCAGCCACTGCACCTTCGTCATCCAGCTCGATCGCGGTGCTCCAGGCGGCACAACGGTGACCCTGGCGCAGGCTGAAGGGGCCGGTGGCCAGAGGAAAGGGAAACATCGGCACCACCCGGTCGGCCAGGTAGAGGCTGGAGGCGCGGCGTCGTGCCTCCAGATCCAGGGGCGACTCCGGTGGCACCAGCCGCCCAGGATCGGCGATGTGCACCCACAGACGCTGACGGCCATCGCCCAGCTGCTCCAGGGAGAGGGCGTCGTCGATCTCCAGGGTGTCGGGATCGTCGAGGGTGTAGGTGCGCAGGGTGGTGAGGTCGCGGCGCTGGTCGTCGCCGGGTTGCGGGTCAGCGGCGGCCGCGATCAACCGCTCGGCCTCGGCCAGCAGCTCGGGCACGAAGCCCTGTTCCCACACGGTGCGCTGCAGCGAGGGAAGTGCGTGGGGCTCCCACTGGCCCAGATCCACCAGCAGGCGTCGCACCGCCCTCGGCTCCGCACTGCAGTGGGCGCCGTGCAAGGCCTGGCGCAGGGCCACCGGCAACGGCGTGGTGGTATCCCCGCCGGCCAGGGCCAGCAGGTGGTCGAGCTGGGCACGGGCCTGGGCGTCGAGGCTGCTCGGATCGAGCGGCTGACGTTGCTGCAGCAAGGCTTGCCAGCGCTGTTCGCGCAGCCGGCTCAGGCGTTCGAGGTGACGCTCCCGGCGCAGCTGGCGGAGATCCCGCAGCGTGCGGGGCTGAACCGCGCCGTGGCGCCAGCGAAAAAAGTGCTGCTCCTGGTGCTGCAGGACCAACCAGCAGGCGGCTCGAGCCGCCGGTGTGTCGGCAGGGGCCACCAGGGCCACGAGCTCCTCCAGTGGCATGGCAGCAGGAGGTGCGCCATGGGAAGAAGCCCCGGAGGCGGCAGGCGACGCCGGCTCACTGAGCAGCAGCCAAGCGGCGCCGAGATCACGGCTGGAGGGCCGTTGCTGTTGCAGCAGCTCCGCTGTGAGCCCCCAGGGGGGGGCGACCATAGAGGCGGGCGGGTTGAAGGTGCCTGGCAACGACACCAGGGGATCAAGCTCACGCAACGGCACCTGTTGGGGTCTGGCCTCAAAGCCGACCCGCAGGGCCGCTTTGCTGCCGGACAGGGTGTCGATGACGGCAAGCTCAGGCCCTCTGGTGCCGTTCAGACCGACCAGGTCGCCGGGCTGAAACGCCAAGGCGAACTCAGCCCTCTGGGTTCACGAAGGGAAGCAGCGCCAGGATGCGGGCGCGCTTCACGGAATTGGTGAGGTCGCGTTGCTGCTGGGCGGTGAGCCCGGTGAGCCGGCGGGGCAGGATCTTGCCGCGTTCGGTGATGAACTTCTTGAGCAGATCAACGTCTTTGTAGTCGATCGGATCGCCGGGTTTGATCGGCGAAAGACGCTTCTTGAAGAAGGAGCTGGACATGGGGAAGGGCAGAAAGGAAGAAGACGTGGGGAGAGGAAAAGCTGTGGGGCTGGCGGTGATAACCGCCAGCCCTCACTCACTTGATCTCCTTGTGGTTCGTGCTCTTGTTGCAGTGAGGGCAGAACTTCTTCAATTCGAGCCGTTCGGTGGTGTTGCGGCGGTTCTTCTGGGTGGTGTAACGAGACACACCAGGAGACCGCTTGGCGGGGTTGGACCGGCATTCGGTGCACTCAAGAGTGATCACGAGCCGGACGCCCTTGTTCTTTGCCATGGAAGGACGTGCGCCGCTGAAGCGAGGCGAGCTGACAGCTGAACAACATACTCTCCGGCCTGCACCGGGCCGGTCATTAGGATCTCGGCGACTGGACGCCGTGGATTCGATGCAGGTCTCGCTCCAATGGCTGCGGGAGCTGGTGGCCTGCTCCATGCCCGCCGCTGAACTGGCCGAACGTCTATCGATGGCCGGCTTTGAAGTCGATGCGATCGAGGATCTTGCTGCCCGCGCCGCCGGCGTGGTGGTGGGCTTCGTGGAGGAGCGCAGCCCCCATCCCAACGCCGACAAACTCAGCGTCTGCCGGGTGCGTTTCTCGGCCGCTCCAGGCGACGACCTGCTGCAGATCGTCTGCGGCGCCCCCAATGTGCGGGCCGGAATCCATGTGCCCGTGGCGATGGTGGGCGCCCACCTGCCGGCGGTGGATCTCACCATCAAACCCGCCGAACTGCGTGGCGTGGCCAGCAGCGGCATGATCTGCTCGCTGCGGGAGCTGGGACTGCCCGAAAGCAGCGATGGCATCGCCGTGCTCGACGATTTGCTCAGCGACGTGCCGCCCCTGGGCACCCCGGTGGGACCCAGCCTCGGACTTGACGATCAGGTGCTGGAACTGGCGATCACCGCCAACCGCCCCGATGGGCTTTCGATGCAGGGCATCGCCCGCGAGGTGGCGGCCCTCACCGGCGCAGCGCTCACGCTCACAGCGCCGGCTCCGCAGGTCTCCGCCGTGCCGTTGCCGGTGGCGGCTGCTGACGCCGCCGCGATCGAAGCCGGTGGTCTCTACAGCCTCACGGCCATCACCGGCGTGAAGGTCGGCCCTTCGCCGGACTGGCTGCAGCAGCGCCTGGAGCGGGCCGGCCTGCGGGCGATCAACAACGTGGTCGATGTCACCAATCTGGTGATGCTGGAATTTGGCCAGCCCCTGCATGCCTTCGACAGCGAGCGGCTCGCCCTGCTCGGCCCGGCAGGCTCTGTCAGCGCCGATCCCGGCGCCATCGGCGTGCGTCAGGCCGGCGACGGCGAGGCCTTCGAGGCGCTTGATGGCAGCAGCCATCGCCTCACCCCTGAAGCGCTGCTGATCACCTACGCCAACCAGCCGGTGGCCCTGGCGGGGGTGATCGGTGGAAGCAACGCCTCGGTGCACCCCGGCACCGGCGCCATCTGGCTGGAAGCCGCTGTGTTCGCGCCCCAGGCGGTGCGCCGCAGCGCCCGCAGCGTGGGCCTGCGCACCGATGCCAGCCATCGGTTCGAGAAAGGCCTGCCACGGGAGGTCACCCTGGCGGCGGCGGATCGTGCCGCCGCCCTGCTGGTGGAGCTTGCCGGCGGCGAGATCCAGGGCCGCTGGCTGCACCAGGCGCCTGTGGATCCCCGCCCACCGCTGGCCTTGCGCCGCGATGCCCTGCACCAGCTGCTGGGTCCCGTGCTCGTCGATGGCGTGGCGGACGACCTGGCCGATGAACGCATCACGGCCACCCTGGAGGCCCTGGGCTGCCAGCTGGAGGACAGCGAGGAGGGCTGGTGGGTCACAGTGCCCCCGTCGCGGGCGATGGATCTGCAGCGGGAGGTGGATCTGATCGAGGAGGTGGCCCGGCTCGTGGGTTACGACCATTTCGCCACCCATCTGCCGGACCCGATCTGCCCAGGCGGCCTGGAGCCTGCCCAGAAGGCCGAGCGTCTGTTGCGCCGTGCCCTTTGCGCCGCCGGACTGCAGGAATGCTGCTCGCTGTCGCTCGGGCCGGCCCACGCCCCGGTGAGCAGGGGCATTGGGCTGACGACGGCAGAGCGGGTGGCGCTGGCCAATCCTCTTCTGGCTGAATACGGCCACCTGCGTGATTCGCTGATCGACGACCTGCTGCTGGCGGCACGCCGCAACCTGCAGGCCTCACAGCCAGGCTTCTGGGCCTTCGAGATCGGCCATGTGTTCCGTGCCAACGGCGATGCCGCCGACACCGATGCGATCAGCGAGGCGAAGCTGGCGGGGGTGATCTGCGGGGAACGGCGCTCCGAGCTGTGGAGCAGCGCCGGCAAGCCCCGGCCGTTGGGGTACTACGAAGCGCGGGGTGTCCTGCAGCAGGCTCTCGGCCAGTTGTCGCTGACCTGCGACGACCGCCCCCTGCAGGGCCATGCGCTGCTGCACCCGGGCCGGGCGGCGGAGCTGGTGCTCGAAGGCCGCGCGGTGGGCTGGTTTGCACAACTGCACCCGGCCCAGGCCGAAGCCCTCGACCTGCCGGAAGCCACCCATCTGTTTGAGCTCTCGCTGGAGCCGCTGCTGCGCGCGGCCACCCGCAGCAACCGCTGGCAGCCCAGCTTCAGCCCCTATCCCACCGTTCCCGCCTCTGAACGTGACCTGGCCGTGGTGATCCCTGCCAGCGTTACGGCTGCCCAGCTGCTCACGGTGATGCGCAAGGCCGGCCGGCCGTTGCTGGAGTCGGCGGAACTGATCGACCGCTATGCCGGCAGCCAGGTGGCGGAGGGAGCCGCCAGCCAGGCCTTCCGCCTGCGCTACCGCGATGCGCGCCGCACCCTCACCGAAGCGGAGGTGGAGCAGGCCCACGCGGCGGTGCGCCAGGCCGTCGAGAAGCAGTTCGACGCCCAGCTGCGAGCCTGATCTTCAGCAGCGGGCCTGACACTCAGCTGGCGGTCAGCACCGCCAGCGCCTCCACATGGCTGGTCTGGGGGAAGAAGTCGACGGGTTGCACGCTCTGCAGCGTCAGCCCCCCGTCCTGTGTGAGGCGGGCCAGGTCGCGGGCAAGTGTGGCGGGGTTACAGCTGAGGTAGGCGACCCGTCGGGGGGGGCAGGCACGGATCACGGCCGTGACCTGCTCGGGAAGGCCTTTGCGCGGTGGATCGAGCAGCAGCCCATCCGCCTCCGGCAGCAGCTCCACCAGCGCAGTGGCCACGTCGGCGCTCTCCACCGACAACCCATTGAGACCGTTGAGCGCCGCATTGAGCCGGGCCTGCTCAACGCTGGGCAGGTGCAGCTCCAGCCCCCGCACGCTTGCCCCGGCGGCCGCCAGAGGCAAGCCGAAGGTGCCGATGCCGCAGTAGGCCTCCACCAGCGTGCGTCCGGCGCGTGGTTCAAGCGCGTCCAGCAGCAGCGGCACCAGCCGCTCGGCCTGGGGGGTGTGCACCTGAAAGAAGGTGTCCGGCGCGATGCGCAGCTCGTGCCCGCAGAAGCGTTCGCTCAGCCAGCCCCGCCCGGCGATCACCTCGGTGCGCGGACCCATCAAGGTGTTGGTGGGCAGGGGCTGGAGGTTCAGGCACACGCCCACCAGTTCAGGCCAGCGCTCCATCCAGGCGTCTGCACGTTCGCTCAGCCCGGGCAGCTGGCTGTGGCTGCTGATCAGGGTCACCAGCACCTCGCCGCTGTGATGCCCGACGCGCAGGCCCAGATGGCGAAGACCACCGCCTTCGCTCAGGTCCGAGTCCACGGGCCAGCCGCTGGCTTCCAGCTCCTGCTTCAGTGGCGCGATCAGCGAGTCGATGCGCGCATCGAGCACCGGACAGCGGTTCATATTGACGATCTTGTGGCTGCCGCTGCGGTAGAAGCCGGCTCTCAGGGTGCCGTCGGGCCCGCGCTCCAGCGGAATCACGGCCCGGTTGCGATAGGCAAGCGGCTCAGCCGCCGCCAGGATCGGCTGCACCGCCAGGGAAAAGCCACCGATCCGCTGCAGGGCCTGCTGGACCAGATCCTGTTTCCAGCGGGCTTGGGCCTCATCGACGAGATGCTGGACGCTGCAGCCGCCGCAGCGCTCGGCAAGGATGCAGGGAGGACGCCGGCGCTCTGCCGCCGTGTTGTGCCGCTCGATCAGCTCCGCCACCACGTGGCCTTTGGCCTGGTAGGTCACGCGGGCCGTCACCGCCTCACCGGGCAGGGCCTGTGGCACAAACACCACCACGCCCCGCTCGCCTCCCCCTTCCGTGGCTGCGCCCCAGCGACCGACACCCTCGCCGAGGTGGTTCAACCCGGTGATGCTCAGCTCCAGGGCCGTGCCGGAGGGGGGCAAGAGAAGGGCCATCCAAAGACCTGCGACACAACGGGCAGCCCCTGACCCTAAAGGCCCCCCCGGATGCAAAGGGCCGTTACACAAAGGCGCTTCCGGCCATCGCGAGGGACTCTTCTCGGTAAGATCGGCCCCAGCGTGGTGCTTTCGATGAGCGTCGTCAGGGACCTGATCCTGCAAGCCGATGATCAGTTGCGCTACCCCAGCGGCGGTGAATTGCGCTCCATGGCGGAGTACCTCTCCGGCGGAAACCAGCGCATTCGTGTCGCCCGCGTGCTCACGGAAAACGAGAAAAAGATCGTCAATGAGGCGGCGCGGCAGCTGTTTCTGCGCAAGCCCGAATACGTGGCCCAGGGCGGCAATGCCTATGGCCAGCGCCAAAGGGCCCAGTGCCTGCGCGATTTCAGCTGGTACCTCCGCCTGGTCACCTACGGCGTGCTTGCCGGCAGCACCGAAAAGATCCAGGACATCGGCCTGATCGGAGCCCGCGAGATGTACAACAGCCTCGGGGTGCCCATGGCGGGCATGGTCGAAAGCATGCGCACACTCAAGGAGGCGTCACTGGCGCTGCTTGCCACCGAGGATGCCGTCATGGCTGGCCCCTACTTCGACTTCCTGATCCAGGGGATGCAGACGCCCGGCTGATCTGCCTGCCCCGTCGGATCTGATCGTGTCTGGCCTGGCCTGATGATCTTCTGCTCTTGAGCCAGCAACCCAGCTTGCGTTGAGGTGTTTCATGGTCTCGTCTGCTTCGGTGGCGCCACCCTCATCGACAGGTGAAGGCCCTTCGCAAGCCCTCTGACATCTAGGCAACTGTTCAGCTGGCTGCGCACACCTCTGACAGGGAGTGCAGCGTCTGCACCTGCCCTGGGGTGAGATCAAAGCTGAGGTCTTCCAGGGAACTGGGCAGCACGATTTGAAGGCTCATCCCAGCTGCAGGGATCGGATCCAGGCAACCGGCCTCGAACTGGGACGACCTCATCGCAACCAAGGCGCCCAGCCTTTGGCTCGCACCGTTGTCAAGGTTCCAGTTGCCGGGCTCGTCCTCTTGAACGGCTGCCAAGAAGAAAAGCGCAGCGCAGAACAGAAGCGCCGTGCCTGCCATCCCTGTGCCGAATCAGGCCAAGCAGGATCGCCATTGCCTCTGTCCGGCAAGAGGTAATGAGTCCATTGGCTTCTGCGCTGAGGCCAGTCGTGGAGTCGTCTCTTCTCCACTGTCTCACTCTGGACATGTAGTAGGTCCCGAGCTGGTTCTGTCGTGAGGAACATGAGATCCAATGAAAGCCACAGCAGGATCGCCCTAAGCAGCGGTTAAGAGAACGATCGAGCCGCGCCTCGTGGATCGGTGAGGCGAGGCAAGGGCGTCATTTCCGGCTGTGTCTCGCACATCGGAAATCGTTCAGGTGCGCAGAAGAGGTTCGATAGGAACAACTCACCCAGACGTTCCCTCATCGCGCAGGCTTTGTCGGCAGTCACCTCGTCATGGCTTAGCTGCGTTGTTTCCTGGGTCGCCTGGCGCTGGACGCCCAGTGTTCGCCGAAGGCCGCACTCTCCCAGCTGTCTCATACGCGACCAGTAGCAGGTCCAGTACCGAGTCTTATCTGCGCTGCTTGAAAACCAGATTTTCCTGCGATTCCACCTGTGCAGACCGACCTTTTCCCCTCTGAGTCTGCAGAGATGGTCAGCCTGGTCATGGGGCTGGCTGGAGTTTCTTCCTGTTCATCTGTGCCGCCTTGGACGTTCAGTGCTGATCGCCGTCGACCGTGACCCATACAACCCCCGGCTCTCTGCGAGCCTGGCGGATCCTGAGCTGGTCCAGCCAGCAACATGGCACTCCACCACAGAGTCTTCGAGCCGGCTCACCCCTTCGCTGCCTGTGGCTTCATGCCACGCCATCGTGATTTCGCACGCGCTCACTCCGGTGCAGCCCGTCGAAGCTGCGCCTTGGTCAACCCTCTGCGTACCTGTGTCTTACGCAGGTACGCAGCTGAACTTTTGCTCGATGCTCCCCTGCTCTAATTGGGTTTTCAGGTCCTCCCGATTCCATGCCCACCTGCTGGACAGCTGCCCTGTTGGCTGGTGGACAAGCCGCTGCAGGACAAAGGTGTCATTGGCGCGGTGATCCGTAGCCAGACGATTGCGGAACTGATGGTCAGTGGTTGCCTCTTCTCATCAGCGATCCGCCCGGGGCTTTGGCTGGGTACCGAGTGCATGGCGCTCTGATGGTTTTCGATCTGGAGGGTGTTGTGTCTGTGCTGGGACGGTGCGGCTGCATCGTTTTGCGGCTGGGGGTGTTCCCCCTCAGGGGCGACAGAATCGCCACAATGTGCCACTAATCTCATACGGGTCCTGATGCGAGACTCTTACCGCGTCTCACCGTGGACAGATGAGCGAAGCCTTTCAGGCGGAGGCTGGCAGAGGCCTCCGCCTGAAAGGACCATGAGCCAAGCAGGAGCTCTGGGCCAGGCCAGAGGGTCAGCTGGATTTGCGATAAAGCTCCTTGAGCAGTTGGTAGGCCTCATTCAGGCGGCGCATCGTGTCGGCGCTGCCGCCGGAATCGGGGTGGTGCCGTTGGGCCTGCTCCCGATAGGCCTCGCGGATCCGTTTCAACGTGAGCCGTTCGCCGACCTCGAAGGGAATCTCCAGCACCTTGAGGGCTCCCTGCAGCGTCATCGTGTGCTCCAGCGTCTGGAAGGAGGTGCCCTGCCGGCGGCGGCGGAAGCGATGCACGAAGCGCCTGATCAAGGTGGGCAGTCGCAGGCTCAACGTGGCCGGGCTGAACGGATCCTCCAGCAGCCCGGCGCCCACCATCACCCGCTCGAAGCTGGGCGGGCCAGCCGGCCAGCTCGGAGCACAGCCCACGATCCAGTGTTCCAGCGCCGACCACGTGAAAGGTCGCCCTTCCGCCTGGTCGGACTGGGGCCAGATCTCCTGGCCCAGCCATACCATCGCCGCTTCCAGGACAGCGTCGTTGGCGGCCGTGCCGTACAGGCCCACCCAGTGGGCTGTGGCGGCAGTGAGGGCGGCGCTCAGATCGTGCTCAGAGATTTCTGGAAAAGGATCATTGGGCCGTGTTGGCGTGCTCGGCTGCGGGTGGAGGCTCTGGCGCAGCCGTGCCGACCGTTGCTGCACGAATCCAGGCAGATCGATGCCACCTCCCATGCCTCGGCTTCCGGATCCGCCGCTGCCAGTTGCGGCCGTCTCCCGCCCCTTGTGCGGACCCGGCAGTGTTCGAGGCTGTTTGCGGGTCTCACTTGAGACCTCTTCTGAGTCTCGTGTCAGGTCTAACCCGAATTCGGTGAGACCGTCCTCGGTAGTGAGCACGAGTTGCGTGCTTTCGCCGCTGGACGCCAGCACCAGAGCTCCCCGTTCAAGCAGCACCTCATGTTCTTGATCGTCGCCGTCGTCCTGCTCCGCCTCCTGGTCGGGGGATTCAGGCAGCAGTAACTCCAGCAGGTGCTCCATGGCCTGCCCGTGGGTGGAGAAGCCCCATTCGCGCTGGAGTTGCTTGAACTGCGCGATCCTTGCGGTCGGCAGCGTCATCGACAGAGTTTTGCGCTCCTTTCGTACCGGCTCAGCCACGTCGGAACCGATGGGAGTGGACCTAGCGCCCCATCATCTCCCTGAGGAACCGCTGTTGGGCCTCGGCCGCTTCCCGATAACGGCCAAGCAGCACGGTCTGGGTGCCGTCGTTGGGGCCCTCACCCGGCAGCTGGTTGAGCAGGGGGAGCGGGATGGCCGGCAGCGGGCGGATCCAGGCCGGCACCAAGGTGGGCAGAAAACGGGGGGCGGCAGCCGGTGCCGGGGGTGGAGGCGTGGGACGCGCGGGTGCTGGTGCCGGGGGCGGTGCGCTGGCGGTGCGGCCGGAGGCGGGACGGGTAACCGGCACTGGGGCCGCCAGGGTGGGGGGAGCTTTGGGAGCGGGCCGTTGGCGGGCGGCTTCCGCGGCGGCGGCACGGGCCATGGCGATGCGCTGTTCCCGCTCGCGCAGCTGAGCCAGCTGGTAGCTGGGCACCACGCTCAGCAGGTGTCCGGGCGTGGCATCGGCTGGGTACACCATGCTCACCCGCACAGGGTTGTTCACACCGGGGACCAGGTTCAACGAGGCCAGAGAAAGACTCTCGCCTGAACGCAGGCCTACGTGCACGTCGTTGTAGCCCTCCTTGGTACGGATGCCGATCGAGCCGCGGAAGGCCGTGAACTGGCGGCCGTTCGCGGTGGGATGGCTCATCACCAGCTCATGGGGCCCGTTGCCTTTGAGATTCAGATCCACATCGAAACGCACGCCATAGGTGCCCACGTTGTCGAGGGAGGAATCAATCATGCGGCTGGCCAGCGGGTTCACCTGCACTTCGCGGGTGCCGAAGGTGTGGCGGTTCGTGCTCGTGAAGGGCACGTGCAATGGGCCCTGATTGAGATCGTGCACCAGGCTCGCCTGGTACTCATCGCCGATCGCCACGCCACCGACCCGTGAGAACACCTGGCCGTAGTGGATCTTTGAGAGCATGTCGAGGTAGATGCGGCCTGGCGCGAGCATCCCTTGATCCAGCACTGCGAACAGATCGGCATCAGTTTCCGGATCCTCCGCTGCCACCACCGCCATCTGGAACGGCCCGTCACTGCGGCCTTTCAGTAGGCCATTGGCGATGCCCCGGGCGGGCAGACGGGTGTGGAACAGTACCCGGCGGCTATAGGGAGGAACCACCAGAGTTTCCGGCATCTTGGGATCCAGCTCCCCGCGCAACATGATCACCGAGGTGGCATCACCCGGTCCGGTGTTCCAGGGGCGCCGCCCCAGTGGTTTCACGCCCATCAGGTGGTTGCCTAGATAAGGCGCTTCAAAGCTGTTGCGAACGGCGCCGCGCTCCATCTCAAGGGTGACAGGACGCGAGCCCGGGTTCATCACGATCGTGGCGATCGTGAGCTTGCCGCGCACATAACGGCCGCCGAGACGGCTGGCATTTTCTGGGAAATACTTGTGATGAACGTGGAGCCCGAAATCTCCGTTGAAAGTGTAAGTAGCGTTGTTGAGATATTGACGGGTTTCCGTGGCGATAGCCTGGCCAGGCGCTGTGTTCACCAGAATTCCCGGGCCGAAGACCTCCTCAGGCTGGTTGGAATGCAGCACCGGCACGGTGTTGAACGCGCCGTTGAGTGGACGGGCTGACTGGCCCGCCATCAAGGCCACGTAGGCGTGGGCGGCAGGCGCCTGCAGCACGAGCGTGCCGGCGATCACCACCAGACAGGGGCGAAGAAACCTTGTGGGAATCATGGGTCCCATTTGATTGATCTGGCGGGGGGACAACGGCAAAACGGTGGCGGTGCGGGGGTGGATGTGGTGGGCCAGTATTCCCTGCCTGCCTTTGGTTTCGACGCTTGAAGGCCGAGTTCACCAACGGGTGGGGCAGGGAACGCATGGGCACCAGAGCACTGGCTAGAACCTTCAGGCACTGTGAAATTTTCCCATGTTCCCGCCCTTTGCCTGTTACGGATCCAGCAGCGGTGATCATGAAGCGATGCGCCGCCATCATCAGCAGCGCAAGATGCGCATGCTTACCTACTGGCGCGACGGAGTGGAGCGTCAGCTCGCTGCCGTGAATGCGGCGATCAGCACCCTGGAGAAGCAGATGCAGCGTGATGGGGTACAGCCGGCGGAGTAACCACCTGCTGAAGGCCGCGGTCCAGTTCCTGCCTGAGCCGCTCCAGACCTTTGTGCAGGGCCCTGTGCACGGTCATCGGGCTGAGCTGAAGCCGGCGGGCCGCCTCCCGCAGGCTCCGCCCCTCCAGCACCACCTGCTCCACCACTTGACGCTGCCGGTTCTCCAGCTGCGTCAGCAGGGCCATTGCCTGGGCGGTTCCGCCATCGACGCAGTCGTCGTCGTCATGGTCTGCCGCAAGGCCCTCCATCGAGGCTTCGAGCGGTGCCAGGCGGCGCAGCCGCTCCAGCCGCTCGAACGTGCACCATTGGCCCACGGACAGCTCCAGGCCGCTGCGCAGTTCGGCCTCACTCGGGCTCTGCCCGAATCGCGTCTGCCAGTCACGGGTGAACTGCCGCATCCGGTCCTGAAGCTCCTGCTGACGCCGCGGCAGCCGGATGGGCGGGGCCTGATCCCGCAGGTAGTGCAGGATCGCGCCCCGGACGTGCTGGCGAGCAAAGGCGGAAAACGGCGTTCCGGTGCACGGTTCGAACCGCTCCGCGGCGCGGATCAGGCCCAGCAGGCCCACCTGGATCAGATCGTCCGCCCCTTCCCGACAAAGGGCGGCGTAGTGGAGAGCGATCGGCCGTACCAGCTCCCTGTAGGCCTCCACCCGCTGGTTGCGTTGTCGCACGGTGGCGTGCTGGCTGGCATGAGTGCCGGCATTCGTGTTCGTCCTGCGCTTCGTGGTCGGCGTGTTCGCCTTGGTGACGTTTGTGGCCGTATGGACGGCGCTCAGGCGGCTTGCTGAAGCAGCGGTCTTGCTGCTGGTCGATCGGCCAGGCAAGAGCAAAGCCGATGCCGATGCTGCAGCCGAAGCGTTGGTGGGTGGAGTGTTGGTGGGTGGAGCGCTGGTTGGCGGGACACGTGTTGGCGCGACGCTCAGTGGGATGGTGGAGCGCTGGGCCGCCAGTGGGGAGCAGGTCATGATCAGGGAAGCGGAGATGAGAAGGAAGCTGTAGGGAGAACCGCCGGTCGTTCCGTCCGGTTCCTTTTCCAGAAAGATCCCTTGCTGCCACCATGTGCAACCGTGCTTTCACTGAACTTTTTTGAAGAGGGTTCAGGACGAGACCGAGTTCTTCACCCCCAGAGCACCAACTGGAGGGGGCTGCAGGCTCCTCGTCCACAGGCTCCAAGGCGCTGAGGGTCCTTGGTCAGCCTCATCCAGACCGTTTCCTTTGCGCCTACCGAAATCAGCCGCGGCGCACAGGGCTCGGCGAAGATCGGAGCCCACCTCCATGCCCAATCACTGGCCCACTGCCTCGCTCAGTGCCTCGTCTGAGGCGGGCCTTCTGCAGGCTCCAACGCGGCGTCCACGGCCGGCGCCACGGCGCGGAGCAGCTGCCATGGTCCATGTTCCTTCAGCCACGGCAGATCCGACTGTTCCGTCAGCAGCAGGTAGCCAGCGAAGCCCAGCGCATTGAGGCTGAACCCGGCGGCATGTTCGCGGGTTCGCAGGATGGTGAGAAACCAGGAGCTGGTGAACAGCAGGTTGTAGGGATGGCTGGGCTCCCCACCATCCGCCGGATCACCCAGCCCGAGCTCCAGGGCATGGCGGCGGTAGAGCATCGCCAGGTCGGCGGGTCCGCCGCCCTCGGGGCGCGGGCTGAGCCGGTAGCGCCAGGGCCAGGGTGGCGCCTGGCCCTGCAGCTGGGCGCGTAGGGCGGGCTCCAGCGGGCAGTTGGGTGCCCCGCGATGGCGGGGCAACAGCTGCAGATGCCGGTGAGGCTGGCTGGCGCCGGCCCGCCCGCTGCTGTTGAAGAACCACAGACCGGTGGTGTCCGCATCGACATGGGCCACCGCCTGCCAGTCGGCCGCTCTCAGCCAGCCGCTCTGCGGCGCCCAGCCCTGGGTGATCAGCAGCAGATGGCCGGCTTGCACCGGGTACTTGTTCAGGATCACCGCATGGCTGTCGCCCAGTCGCGTCACCTCCAGTTGCCGCTCCCAGGGGAGAAACGGGTTGGGCCGGGGCCCACCGCTGCGCAGGTGGCGCGGCACGGGCGAGTCGAGCTGGCGCAGCTGGAAGGGTGCCCAGGCTCCCGGCGGCAGCACCCTGGTGACGAGCGGCACCAGGGCACCGCGTTCGCGCGCGGCCTGGCTCTGCTGCAAGGCCGTTCGCCACAGGCGCTCAGTTCGCTCCACCGATCTGCAGGCGTGCCAGCGAGGCCCCACGGTAGTAGTGGCCCAGGATCTCGTTGTAACGCCGGCCCGCGAGGGCCAGTTCCTGGGCGCCTTCCTGGCTCATGCTCGCTCCCAGGTGCCCGTGCGCTTCCAGCGTGATCTGGCTGTTGGCCGCATACAGGCTTTCCACAATGCCCCCCTGGTAGCTGAGGATTAAGCCGTTGGTGCGCGCGGCAGCTTCGGTGGTGCGGCCATTCACCGAGGTGAGGCCCCGGTAGGCCTGCCAGCGGGTGGTGTCCCCCAGATGCCAGAACTTATTGGCCGGTCGGGCCAGGTGGGCCAGGGCGTAGGAGCGGGCCGCCACCGCCTGGGCCTTGAGGGCCTCCATCGACCAGGACGTGGGCATTTCCGCCCCCACCACCGAGGCGATGTAGGCCTCCAGTGGCAGGTGATTGATCGGTGTGATGCCTCCCCGCTCCGCCAGCAGACGCAGGCGACCGGTGTACGGCTGGCCGTTCACCAGCAACGCTTCCCCGGGTGCGGTGTCCAACCAGAGATCGTTGGCGCCGGTGCCGGCGCTGAGATCGACAGGGCTGCGGGCCTGACCCTGGGCCAGCACCTGCCCGTCGCCGTTGCGCAGCCACCAGGGGCCGGTGGCCGAAAAGCTGGGCTGGCCGGCCTGACGCAGCAGGGCCACCCGCACCTCAAGCGGAACCGGGCGGCCAGCGGCCGGTTCCACCAGGGAGGCGGGGGCATCCGGCAGCTGGGCCGGAGCGGGAGGCTGCTGGGCGCGGCGCGCTTCGATCGCCCGCAGGCGGCTCTCCTCCCCCGCCGGGTCGGTGGCTTCACCGGTGGTGCTGGCCGGCAGCAGCGCCTCCATCACTCGTGCGTCAAGGTCGGGCTTCGGCTGGCTGAACGATTGGGCATAGAAGCCGATACCCAGAGCCACCACGCTCAAGGGTGTGGTGAGCAGCAGCGTGGTGCGGCGTTGAGGGCTGAGAGTCCGCTGCAGGCGTCGCGCCAGCCGCTCGCTGCCGAGCTTCAACGGACGCAGGGCACGTGCGCCCTGTGCCACCAACTGCTGCCCTGCCGGCCAGTTCATGAACCTTTCCCTCTGTTCACATCCCTGTCCCACTAGTCGTTGGAGCGATCATGGCTGAGAACGGCCGCGAACATACGGTTGTCGCGCAGACGTGGGCCCTGGATGGGCGCTGGTAGGAGCTGTGGGGCCTCTGGATGTGGCCCTGCGACTCACACCCATTCCCGGCGCAGGTCACGCTCCATCAGCGCCCGCACGGCTTCCTGCGGGGTGTTGCGCCGCTGCAGCAGGCCCACCACTTGCTCACAGATCGGCAGGTGCAGGGCATGCCGATGGGCCAGCACCAGCGCGGCTTCGGCCGTGGCGGGTCCCTCCACCGTGGCGCCGATGCGGGTGAAGGCCGCCGCTGCAGAGTCACCTTCGGCCAGATGCAGCCCGAAGCGGTAGTTGCGGCTCAGGGGGCTGTTGGCGGTGGCCAGGAGGTCGCCAAGGCCGGCCAGGCCGTAGAGGGTGGCGGGATCGCCGCCCAGCAGCTGGCTGAGCCGCCCCATTTCGGCCAGCCCGCGGGTCAGCAGGGAGGCCTTGGCATTGGCCCCCAGCCCGAGACCATCGCAGATGCCGGCCGCCACCGCCATGACGTTCTTGAGCGCGCCGGCCAGTTCGGTGCCGATCGGATCGGCGTTGGTGTACAGCCTCAGCCGCTGGCTGCTGAGCTGGCGTTGCAGCTCGCTGGCCAGTTCGGTGTGGATGGAGGCCAGCACGCTGGCGGCCGGCAGGCCCTGATCCAGCTCAGCCGCCAGGTTGGGCCCGCTCAGCACCAGGCACGCCATCGACGGAATGGCCTGCTGCCACAACTGGCTGGCTGTGCAGTGCTGCTGAAGGTCGATGCCCTTGCTGCAGCTCACCAGGGGCACAGCCCCGGGCCAGCCGGCGCTCAGTTGCTGCGCCAGCGCCGGCACCCCGGCCATGGCCACCGCTGAGAGCACCAGGTCCTGCCGCTGGAGCACCGCGGCTGGATCGCTGCCGTGGGAGCGCGACCACACCGCGAGCTCATGGCCCTGCTGGCGCAGCACGCTGGCCAGGGTGCGCCCCCAGGCCCCTTGCCCCAGAACGGCGATCCTCATTGCCATCGCGCCATCATGCGCCATCCCCTCCACCGCTTCGCCCCAGGTGTTGCCCCCGCTCCCGTCCCGGCCGTCCCTCAGCAGCTGGAACGGCCATGCCCTGGTGGTGGGTGCCGGCGGCATCGGCCGCGCCCTGGTGCAGGCCCTGGCCGAGCGGGCCCCCGGGCTCTGCCTCTGGGGCGCCAGCCGCCGCGGCTGGCCTGCCCGGCCGGGAGAGCCGCAGCTGGGCGCGCGCGCCCTGCAGCTCGACCTCTGCGCGGACGCCAGTCTGCAGGCCGCTGCCGCCACGCTGCAGGCCCAGGCCGGCACCTTGCGCCTCGTGATCAACACGGCGGGCCTCCTGCACGACGGCCCGGCTCTGCAACCGGAAAAGCGGCTCAGCCAGCTGAACCGCGCCGCCCTGGAGCGAGTGTTCGCGGTGAATGCCTACGGTCCGATTCTGCTGGCCCAGGCCCTGGAGCCGCTGCTGCCGGCCGCAGAGCCGGCGCTGTTCGCCAGCCTGTCGGCACGGGTCGGCAGCATCGGCGACAACGGGCTGGGGGGCTGGTACGGCTACCGCAGTGCCAAGGCCGCCCAGAATCAGTTGCTGCGTTGCCTGGCCCTGGAGTGGCGCCGCCGCCGACCCCTCGCCACCGTGACCCTGCTGCATCCCGGCACCACGGCCACCGATCTCTCAGCGCCTTTCAGCAGCGGCGTGCCGCCGGAGCGCCTGTTCAGCCCCGAGCGAACCGCCCACCACCTCCTGGACGTGCTGGAACTGCAGGGGCCGGAGCAGAGCGGCAGCTTCCTGGCCTGGGACGGGAGCCCGGTTCCGTGGTGAAGGCGGGGTGTGAAGACGGTGGAGTGTTCGGCTGACGCGGGCTGATGTGACTGGGGTGACGTGAAGGGTGGTGCTGGTGGCGGGAGAAAGGTGATGCCGCGGCTGCGGCGCGGCGCTCACCCCACGTGGGCCAGCTCCTTCAGCAACTCCAGCGGGATCACCTCAAGTGCAGACGCTTCCGTGGCCTCCAGCCGCACCGGCGGCGCCACCCCGTCCTGGTAGGCCTCCAGCCAGCGGGCGGCACAGATGCACCAGTGGTTTCCGGGCTGAAGACCCGGAAAGCCGTAGGCCGGCATCGGTGTGGAAAGGTCGTTGCCGCGGGAACGGCTGTAGCGCAGGAAGACATCGTTCACCACACAGCAGACGGTGTGGCGTCCCGTGTCGCTGCTGTCGGTACGGCAGAAACCATCGCGGTACCAGCCGGTGCGGGGTGTGCATCCGCAGATCTCAAGCGTCTCACCGAGCACATTGCGGGCCACCACTGGCGCTGAAGAAGAACGCGGTTCCACGGATCGTGCCGAAATCATCCCAAAGTCTGCAGGACCAATGGCGGGAATGGCCCTGGGAGGTTGACGGAATCGGGGGGGCAGGCGTTAAAGGTCATTGTGCAGTGGTGCTGGAAGGCTCCCTTCTGCCGCCCTTACGACTTGCGATACCCCCTTCATGAGCTGGGATTTCACCGAAGATGCTGCCTTCATGGCGCTGCTCGACGCCTTCAAGGAAAGCGGTGAAAGCTCCGCGATGGAGTTTCTTGCCCACGGTGAAGGCGCTTTCCATTTCCAGGAGCTCACCCAGAATGCCGCCGGTGAGGGGGTTGACCTGAGTGATTCGACCGATCTCCAGGCGTTTCAACAAGAGGTGATCGACACCCTCGAAGATCTCTGATCCGGCTATGGCGCTGAAACCTCTCCGTTCAGTGCGTTGCCTTGATGGCTCGCTGACGGAGCTTCGGTGTTGGAGGTTCTGTGTCGAACCCGCATGACTGAATGCTGAGGGCCAGTGGCTCCCGGCCAAAGGCTTGGGGCTGAGATAAACGCATCGCTTGAACTGCCGCCTGCTGGTTGCGCTGACGCGGCGGACTCAAGCGCTGACGCAACGCAGGGCACGTCAGCGGCCCGGTTCCTCCAGTACCTGATTGAACCCAAGCGATTCAGCCGTAGAAGAAGGCGATTTCCTTGTCCTTGAGGCCATCCCAGCCGGCGGCCTTGAGGCGGGCATCAAGGCTGGCCTGATCGAAATGCTTGGCCCCGGTTTTCACCACCCGGTTGCGCATCGATTTCTTCACGCCGCTGCGGGCCCGTTGGGCCTCCAGTGCCATCACCTCGCGGTACAGGCTCAGCATCTCGGCCGGAATCGGCGAGCCGTCAAGGTCGAGTCCGGCTGCGATGGCCGCATCCACTCCGTCAGGTCCGGCAATGGCCATAGCAGCAGTGCAAGAGAGCCTCCCCAGCCTGCCACCGCGCCCCTACCTGCCATCGCCTCGGGATGGCTTCCTCAGGCGCTGAAGTAGCGCGCCTGGCTGTGCAGGGCCACCAGGGCGGTGGTGCTCTGCTCGGGCTCCAACTGGTCGCTTTCGTCCATGCTCAGCCCGATGCGCTCCGCCCCCAGCCACTGCAGCTGGGGACGGGAATCGGCCACGTTGGGGCAGGCGGGATAGCCGAAGGAGTAGCGGCTGCCGCGATAGCGCTGGGCAAGCACATCGCGCAGGGCGCTGGGTTCCTCGGCGACGAAGCCCAGTTCGCGTCGGATGCGTGCATGGGTCCACTCGGCCAGCGCTTCTGCCATCTGCACCCCCAGACCGTGGAAATAGAGATAGTCGGTGTAGCGATCGGCGGCGAAGAGTTCGCGCGCAAACCCTGTGGCCTTCTCCCCCATCGTGACGGCCTGCATCGGCAGCACATCGGTGGGCCGCCCCTGGCGGAGGTCGCGGTAGAAATCGGCGACGCAGTAGCGGTTGCCGCCCCTCTGGCGCGGCAGCTCGAAACGGCCCAGCTCCCGCTCAGGCGCGGCCGGATCGAAGACCACCAGCGCGTTGCCGAGCCGGCCACAGGGGAAGTAGCCGTAGGCCACCCGTGGAGTGAGCAACTTCTCCTCCACGCAGCGCTGCATCCAGTGCTGCAACACCGGTTCGGCCTTGGCCGCCAGCATCTGCTCGTAGTCGTCGCGGCTCTGCTGCTGCGTCTTGCGCAACTGCCACTGCCCGGCGAACAGGGCGTTGCGATCCAGGTAGCCGAATACCTCAGCCAACGGAATCGCCTGTTCATCGAGCACGCGGCTGCCCAGGAACGGCGGCTGGATGGTGGCCTCTTCTGGAACGGCCTCGGAGCGATGGTCGTTGAGCGGCCCTGCTGCGCTGGATGGCGTCTCTGGCACGACTGCGGCAGCCGCTGGGTCCTCGGCATCAGGGACTGTCTGGGCCGCTGCTGCTGATCCCGGAGCTGCCGGTGCCGGTGCCCCTTCCGTACCGGCGGGGGCGGTTGTCGTGGCGTCATCGGCCGTGTCTTCACCGCGCTCCAGCCCAAGTCCGGGCGGAATCTCACCGCTGAAGCCTTCCGCATCACTCCAGCGATTGTTCTGCTTGGCCTCCACCAGCGCGTCCATGAAGCGCAGGTCGGCGAAGGCATCCCGGCCGTAGATCACCTGACCCCGGTAGACCGCGCGGCAATCCTTGTTGACGAATCGGGGTGTCAGCGCCGCCCCACCAAGAATCACCGGCACCTGAATGCCCGCCTCATTGAAGGCCTGGAGGTTGTCTTTCATGAAGGCGGTGGACTTCACCAGGAGGCCGCTCATGGCGATACAATCGGCCTGGTGCAGCTTCTGGGCTTCGATGATCGCTTCCACCGACTGCTTGATGCCGAGATTCACCACCTCATAACCGTTGTTGGTGAGAATGATGTCCACCAGATTCTTGCCGATGTCATGAACGTCACCTTTTACCGTGGCGATCAGAAACTTGGCCTTGGCGCTACTCTCCCCTTCCACCCGTTCCATGAAGGGTTCAAGGAACGCCACGGCGAACTTCATCGTCTCAGCGCTCTGCAACACGAAGGGCAACTGCATCTGGCCGGAACCGAACAGCTCACCCACCACCTTCATGCCATCGAGCAGGAAGGTGTTGATGATCTGCAGCGGCGGGTACTTGGCGAGGGCTTCGTTGAGTGAAGCTTCGAGGCCGATGCGCTCCCCATCGATGATGTGCTGGGTGAGGCGTTTCTCCACCTCCAGATCCGCCAGCTGCGGCCCCGCGTCGCGTGCTTCCCGGGCGCTCACCCCCTCGAACAGGGTGCTGAGCGTGGTGAGCGGGTCGTAGACGCAGACATCCCCGTCGAAACGTCGTGCATCGGCGATCAGATCACGGCATACCTGTTGGTGTTCCTCGCTGATCTTGATCAGCGGCAGGATCTTGGCCGGGCTGATGATCGCCGCATCCATGCCGGCGGCACAGCACGCGTGCAGAAACACGGAGTTGAGCGTGATCCGCGCCGCTGGTGACAGCCCGAAGCTGATGTTGCTCACCCCCAGCACCACGTGCACGCCAGGAAGCTCGCTGCGGATGCGGCGGATCGCCTCGATCGTGGCGGCTCCATTGAGGCGGTCTTCCTCGATGCCGGTGGAGATCGGCAGCGCCAGGGGGTCGTAGAAGATTTCGTGCGCTGGAATGCCGAATTCCAGGGCATCGCGATAGGCGCGCTGGGCAATGGCGAACTTGCGCTCGGCGGTGCGCGCCATCCCCTCTTCATCAATCGTGCCGATCACCACGGCAGCGCCGTAGCGCCGCGCCAGTTCGAGCACCTTGAAGAAGCGCTCATCCCCATCTTCGTAGTTGGTGGAGTTCAGCAGACATTTCCCGCCTGCCACCTTCAGGCCGGCTTCCATCTTCTGCCACTCGGTGGAATCGAGCATCAGCGGCAGGTTCACGTTCGTGACCAGCCGGCTGACCAGCTCATGCATGTCACGCTCACCGTCGCGGCCCACATAATCAACGTTGACGTCGAGCACGTGGGCGTTTTCCTTCACCTGGCCGCGTGCCACGGCCACCAGCCCGTCCCAGTCTTCTGCGTTGAGCAGATCACGCACCTTGCGCGAGCCACTGGCGTTGAGCCGCTCACCGATGATCAGGAACGAGTTGTCCTGGTGGTATGGAGTGACGCCATAAATCGAGGCGGCCGCAGGTTCGTAGTGGAAAGCCGGCCGCTCCAGCCGTTGCTCCGGACGCCGCACGGCCCGCTGGCGGGGTAGCAGATCGGCGGTGAGCTCGGAGAGGGCTGCGATGTGGGCTGGGGTGGTGCCGCAGCAACCGCCGATCACCTGCACGCCGAGATCATTGACGAAGTGCATCAGCTGCAGCTTCAGCTCCAGCGGTGTCAGCCGGTAGTGGGCCACGCCGCCCACGTTTTCGGGCAGCCCGGCGTTGGGAATGCAACTCACCACGAACGGACTGTGCTCGCTCAGGTAGCGCATGTGCTCCTTCATCTGCTCGGGCCCGGTGGCGCAGTTGAGGCCGAGCACATCGATCGGGAACGGCTCCAGGATCGACACCACCGCGGCGATGTCGGAGCCCACGAGCATGGTGCCGGTGGTTTCCATCGTGACCGACACCATCAGCGGCCGCCGCTGCCCGGTGGCGCTGAAGGCCGCTTCAATTCCCTGCAGGGCAGCCTTGATCTGCAGCACGTCCTGGCACGTTTCCACGATCAGCAGGTCCACGTCGCCCGCAATCAGGCCTTCCGCCTGCTCCCGGAAGGCGTCGCGCATCGTGTCGAAGTCGATGTGCCCAAGCGTGGGCAACTTGGTGGTGGGCCCCATCGAGCCGGCCACGAAGCGGGGTTTGGCGGGGCTGCTGTATTCAGCAGCGCAGGCGCGGGCCAGTTCGGCCGCCCGCTTGTTGATCGTGAAGGCCTGGTCTTCCAGGCCGTATTCGGCCAGCACGATCGAGGCAGCGCCGAAGGTATTGGTTTCGATCACATCACAGCCGGCCTCCAGGAACTGGCGGTGCACGGCTTGCACGGCATCCGGCCGGGTGAACACCAGCTGCTCGTTGCACCCCTCCAGGGCTGCGCCACCGAAGTCGGCGGCGCTGAGATCCATCTGCTGGAGTGAGGTGCCGGTGGCCCCGTCAAACACCAGCACCGGCCGCTCAGGTGCGTGGAGACGCTCCAGAAACCCCATGCGCTGGGTCGCTGGCGCCCCTGCCTGCTGCACCGCTGCCGTCATCGATTACGCGCTCAAGGCCAGCTGTCACTGTAGGAAGTGCCGCTGGCTTACCCATCGAGCCGCACGCGGGTCACCCAGTGCTCGTAGGCCGGATCGCGGCCCTCGGTGATCGCGGTGAGGGCGCTGCGCAGCTTCTCCATGATCGGCCGCGGTCCAGCCAGATCCGTTGTTTCCACCCGGCGCACTGGCGTGACCCGGGCGGCGGTGCCGCTGAGGAACACCTCGTCGGCGACGAACAGCTCCGTTTTGTCGACCGCGCGTTCCAGGGTGGGGATGCCCATGGCCTGCGCCAGCTCGAGGATGCTGGCGCGGGTGATCCCCTCGAGGATGTCCTGGTCGACGCCGGGGGTGATCAGCACGCCGTCGCGCACCATGAACAGGTTCATGCCGCTGGCTTCGCTTACCTTGCCGCGGCTGTTGAGCAGCAGCGCTTCATCAAAGCCGCTCTTGACCGCTTCAGTTTTGGCCAGGGAGCTGGTGATGTACGCGCCGCTGATCTTCCCGCGCAAGGGCAGGGAGCGGTCCTCCTGGCGGCACCAACTGCTGATGCGGCAGCTCACCCCATCGGGGGAGAGGTAATCGCCGAGTTCGATGCCGTAGATCAGGAAATCTGTCTCGATGTCGTGGAGGCGTGGCGCGATTCCCAGATCGCTGGTATACACGAACGGCCGCAGATAGATCGGGGTGGTGGGTCGGTTCGCCTGCAGGAACTGCTGAATCGCATCGAGAATCGTGGCCTCCGGCAGCTCGGCCAACAGCAGCCGCGCGCTCTGGGAGAGGCGGCGCGTGTGCCGATCGGCGCGGAACAGCAGGATCTCGTTGGGATCTGCCGGGTTGGGCAGGGCCCGCATGCCGCCGAACGCGCCGGTTCCGTAATGGAGGGCGTGGGTGGCCACTGAAATCGTGGCTTCACCGAAGGGAACACAGCGGCCGCCGAACCAGGCGTAAGGAAGAAACTTCTGCATGCGGAAGCGCGTGGAGATGCGGCGCCGGCGGCGTTCGCTGGTGAGATCTTCTCACTGCCGGGGCCGAAGATGGCGTGATGCACCGTCTTGCCGTCGTTCCAGGCCTGCCTTCCGGCTTCGAGGACTCCGCCTTCGTGGAGCAGGAGTCCACGCCGTTGCTGGTGCTCAGCAGTTCAGACACCGATCTCCAGACCCTGGCCGCCGTTCTCGCCCGGCAGCCCAGTGCGGTGCCGGTGCGGGGGCTGAACCTGGCCGCGCTGGCTGCGCCGGCGGTCCTCGATCACTACATCGCCACCAGCCTGTCCACCACCCGCGTGGTGTTGGTGCGGCTGCTCGGTGGACGAGGCCACTGGAGTTACGGGCTGGAGCAGCTGCATGCCTGGGCGGAGCACCAACCCGGGCGCCAGCTGATCGTGGCGGCCGGCACGGCCGATCAGGAGCTGGAGCTGGCCAGCCTTGGCAACGGGCCTGAGGAGATGGCCGTGGCGATCAGCCGCTGCCTGCGCGAGGGCGGTCCTGACAACCTGCGCCGCGTGCTCGACAGCCTGGAGGCGCTCGCCGCTGGCCAGGCGGCGCCAGCGCCGGTGCCCTTGCCCCTGGCCGACCCCCTCCCCCACGACTGGCGGGCTGACCCGGGGGCACGGGTGGGGGTGATCCTCTACCGCGCCCTATTGCAGGCCGGCGACGATCAGCTGGCCACCGTCCTGCTCCAGGCCCTGCGCCGCCAGGGACTCTGCCCGCGGGCGCTGTGGGTGAGTGGCCTGAGGGATCCCGCTGTCCAGCAGGGGGTGGCCGACCTGCTGGACAGGGAGGGGGTGCAGGGCGTGCTGTGCACCACCTCCTTTGCCTCGGTGCAGTTCGAGGAAGCGGGTCTGGGTGCCCCGCTCTGGGACCGCCTCAACGTGCCGGTGATTCAGGTGCTCTGCAGCACCCGCAGCCGTGAGCAATGGGCTGCCAGCAGCATCGGCCTCGGCCCGCTCGATCTCAGCCTGCAGGTGGCTCTGCCCGAGCTTGACGGACGCATCACCAGCCGGGTCGGTGCCTTCAAGGAGCTGGAGCGGGCCGATGCCTCGCTTTCGGCAGCGCTGATGCACTACCAGCCGGATCCGGAACGGCTCGACTGGATCGCCCGCCTGCTGGCGGCCTGGGTGGAGCTGCGCCTCACCCCGGTGAAGCAGCGCCGTGTGGCCCTGGTGCTGGCCAACTACCCCACCCGCAACAGCCGCCTGGCCAATGGCGTGGGCCTCGACACCCCCGCCAGCGCCGCGGCGATGCTGCGCTGGCTGGCGGAGGCCGGCTACGACCTGGGCGTGACCCCCACGGACCAGCCCGCGGAACTGACGACAGACCTTCCCGCTGACGGGGATGCCCTGATCCAGCAGCTGCTGGCCGGACGCACCAACGACCCGGAAAGCCAGCACCGGCCGCCGCTCGATCACCTGCCCCTGGCGACCTATCTCGCCTGGTACCAGCAACTCCCGGCGGCGGGCAGGGCCGTGCTGGAGGCCCGCTGGGGGCCGCCCGCTGCCGATGAGGGCCTGGAGCAGGGGCCGGCGGGTGCCGGCTTCCCGATCCGAGGTCTGCGCTTCGGCGCCGTGGCCTTGCTGGTGCAGCCGGAGCGGGGCTACGGCCGCGACCCCAGCCTCAGCTATCACTCCCCCGACCTGCCGCCCACCCATGCCTACCTGGCCCAGTATTTGTGGCTGCGCCAGGTGGCCGCCAGCCAGGTGGTGGTCCACGTGGGCAAGCACGGCAACCTGGAATGGCTCCCCGGCAAGGGGCTCGGCCTCTCCGATCAGTGCTTTCCCGAGTGGGCGCTGGGGCCCATGCCCCACCTGTATCCGTTCATCGTCAACGATCCGGGCGAAGGCTCCCAGGCCAAGCGCCGCGCCCAGGCGGTGATCCTCGATCACCTCACCCCTCCGCTCGATCGGGCCGGGCTGCACGGGCCCCTGCAGGAGCTCGAAGCCCTGCTCGACGAGTACTGGGAGGCCCGCCAGCTGGGCAGCGAGCGCGTCGCTCCCTTACGGGAGCGGCTCGCCGGGCTGCTCGCCTCCCTGGAGCTGCCCGCGCATGCCGCTGCTGGAGACGGCACATCTGCAGATCGATCAGCTGCAGACAGATCATTCGCGGCCGGCGCTGCTGTGGGATCCGCCTCTGCCCAGGCCATCGATGATCTTGAAGTGCGTCTCGATGGCGCCGATGGCTACCTGTGTGAGCTGAAGGAAGCTCAGATCCGCACCGGCCTGCATGTGTTCGGCCACCTGCCTGGTCCCCAGCCCTTGCTGGAGCTGCTGCTGTGCCTGGTGCGGCCCCCCCTGGCCGAGGGCCCTGGTCTCACCCAGGCCCTGGCCGCTGATCTGCAACTGGAGCTGGACCCGTGGGCGGATGCCGAGGAGGCGCCACTCAGCGTGGCGGATCGCCTCCGCCTCCAGGCGTCTCCCGCGGCCGCCGTCTCTGACTCGGCCTCTCCCTCTGCCCCGACCGCCCTGCGCCGCTGTGGTGATGCCGTTGCCCTGCTGGAAGCACAGGCCCTCGATCTGCTGAAGCCGCTGCTGGCGCCCACCACCGCCACTGCCGCTTCTGCAGCGGTGGTGGTGGGACCAACAACCCAGGCTGTGCTGGAGCGTGTGCGGCGTCAGCTGCTGCCGCGCCTGCTGGCCTGCGCCAGCGCCGAGCGTCAGGCCCTGCTGCGGGGCCTGGCCGGGGAACGCATTGCCGCCGGGCCCTCCGGGGCGCCCACACGCGGCCGCCCTGATGTGCTGCCCACCGGCCGCAACTTCTACAGCGTGGATCTGCGCGGGCTGCCCACCGAAGCCGCCTGGGACCTGGGGCGTCGCAGCGCCGCCCTGCTGCTGGAAGCCCACCTGCAGCAGGAGGGAGACGACCTTCGCCACCTGGCCCTGTCGGTGTGGGGCACCGCCACGATGCGCAATGGCGGCGAGGACATCGCCCAGGCGCTGGCGCTGATGGGGGTGCGGCCGGTGTGGGACGGACCGACCCGGCGGATGGTGGATCTGGAGGTGATTCCGCTCAGCCTGCTGCAACGCCCCCGGGTGGATGTGACGCTGCGCATCTCCGGCCTCTTCCGCGATGCTTTCCCGCAGCTGGTCGACTGGATGAATCAGGCCAGCCGCCGGGTCGCTGCTCTTGACGAAGACGAGTGGCACAACCCGCTGGCAGCCCATGCCCGCCAGGAAGGCCACAGCGGCAGGGTGTACGGCTCGGCGCCGGGGGCCTATGGGGCGGGGCTTCAGGGACTGATCGACAGTGGTCAGTGGGAGCAGCGGGGCGATCTCGGTGAGGCCTTCCTCAACTGGAGCGGCTGGCGTTACGACGCCAGCGGTGACGGCCGTTGCGAGGCCAGCCCCGATCGTGAGGGGCTGGAGCAGCGGTTGCGTCAGGTGGAGGTGGTGCTCCACAACCAGGACAACCGTGAGCACGACCTGCTGGATTCCGACGACTACTACCAGTTCCAAGGAGGGCTCAGCGCCGCCAGCGAACGGGTGCGCGGCAGCGCTCCGGCCCTCTGGTTCGCCGATCATTCGCGCCACCAGCGGCCGCGCGTGCACCGGCTGGAGCATGAATTCGACAAGGTGCTCCGCTCACGCGTGCTGAACCCGCGCTGGATTCAGGGCATGCTTGCCCACGGATACAAGGGCGGTTTCGAGCTGGCCGCCAGCCTCGATTACCTGTTCGCCTACGACGCGAGCACGGGCCGGGTGCCGGATTGGAGCTATGGCGCCATCTGCCGCCAGTGGCTGCAGGACGACGACGTGTTGCAGGCGCTGCGGCGGTCGAACCCGTGGGCGCTGCGGGACATGGCCGAGCGGCTGCTGGAGGCTGCCAACCGCGAGCTGTGGCGGGGAGCGGATCCTGCCCAGCTTGAACACCTGAAGGCCTTGGTGATCGGCAGCGAAGGCCTGATCGAAACCTGAACAAGTGAGCCGCGGCCACTCACATTCGAAGGAGTGAACCGCGGCTGCTCACCAAGCCGATCAGTTGTTGAGGTCGCGGGCCATGGCCTTGAACGGGTCAATGTCGCCAGGCTTGGCCGGCTTCTGGGTGAACTGGGGCTGGGAACTGCCGGCGGCATCGGCCTTGCGCCCTGCAGAGCTGCCGCCGGGCGTGTTGACGGCGACTGCCGCGCCCTTGAGCCGCTGACCAAGTTCAGCGGAGGTGAGGCGGGCCGCGAAGGTTTTCTTCACCGGCTTGGGCACGCCACCGGTGAGGCTGGTGTTGGATTCAGGCGATGCGTTCACCGGCAGGCCGCTGCTGGCTTTCTCCAGCCGCGCCGACATCGAATCGACTTCCTGCACCATCTCCTTTTCACCCGGATTGTCGGCATTGCCGGGGAAGGTGCGCCGGATTTTGTTGGAGCGCCGCATGTACTCCACGTTGCCCATGGAGCTGGAGGTGTCGGGGTCGAGGAAGAACGTCTGTTCGCCAGCCTTGGCGGCGGGCTTCTCGGGTTTGGCCGGCTTGGAGGAGAAGCTGGCGTCCTTGGTACCGATGTTCAACAGACGATCGAAGAGACCCATGGTGAGGAAACGGAAACCTGTGATGAACCCTAGCGGCCTGACAAGGCCAGTCCATGGGTATCGGTGCCACAACTTCTCAGCAAACCCAGGCTCTGCAGCTGGCTGGCGATTGCGTCGCACACCAACGGTGTGGGCTGCCAGCGGCTGGTCAGGTCGTAGTCGTAGAAGGCTTCGGCCCCATCGAAGCCGAGCTCTGCCGCCGCCGCGATCAGCTGCTGGTGGGGACGCCGGTAGCGGGCCGGATGGGCCAGCAAGGCCAGGCCACCGGCGGCATGAATCGCTTCCCGCACCTTGCCGGCGCGCAGCCCTGGCCCCACCACCGCATGGCCGCGCACGTAAGGCGCCAGGGCCGGGTGGTGCAGCTCGAAGCCCAGGGCCAGCACATGCACCAGGCAGCCCTCCAGCAGGCAGCTGATTTCCACTCCACTCCAAAGCTGCGGCACCCGCTGCCCCAGTCGCTGGCGCTCCTCCAGGTGAGCCCGAGCCGGTTGGTAGGCCGCGATGCTGTGGTGATCGGTGACGGCGAAATGCTCAAGGCCCATCGCCAGCGCCTGGTCGGCCACGGCGGCCGGTTCGAGGCTGCCGTCGCTGCAATGGGTGTGGCAATGGAAGTTGAGCCTGGTGGGGCAGCTCTGCGCGTCCACCGCCGCCAGCACCTCCACGAGTGGGTGGTCAGCCGGCACCTGCGATCGCCTCCCGTTCGGAACGCAGCCGCCGCCAGCGGGCATAGAACTGGATCGAGGCCGCCATCGCCACCACCAGGGCCACCAGGAACCAGGTGGCAGCTCCCGTGGGGAACTGGGCCTTGAACACCACCAGCATCACCACCAGCACCAGCATCAGGGTGGGCAGCTCATTGAGCGCCCGCAGCTGCCTGCCACTCCAGCGACAGGTGCCCGCCTTGAGCTGCCCCATCAGGCGATAGCAGAACCAGTGGTACACGAGCAGGGCCAGCACCACGGCCAGCTTGGCGTGCATCCAGCTCTGTTTCAGCCAGATCGGCTGCACCAGCAGCAACCCCACCGCCATCGTCACCGCCACCACCATGCCGGGCGTGGTGATGATGTTGGCCAGCCGGCGCTCCATCAGCTCGTACTGGCTGTGGAAAGCGGCGCGCAGGGGCTCGTCCAGCGCTTCGGCTTCCACGTGATAAATGAACAGGCGCACCAGATAGAAGAGTCCGGCGAACCACACCACCACGCCCACAATGTGGAGGGTCTTGAACCAGAGGTAGGCCTCGGGGGGCAGGGCCAGGGCCGGCATCGGCAGCGAAGGGATGGCCCGTTCAAGTTAGGCGGCACCGGTGGGGGCCGATCCGGCCGCCCGCTCCAGGTGGGCCGCAGCGGCGACGGCGACCGCTTGCCGCTCCTCGGCAGGGAGGCGATCGAGCTGGGCGATCACCAGGGCCATGCGGGGATTGCCGCGCAGCAGAGCTTCGTGGCGATCCAGAAAATGCCAGTAGAGGGTCGTGAAGGGGCAGGCTGACGGCCCGGTCCGCTGTGCCGGGTCGAAACGACAGCCTTTGCAGTAGTTGCTCATGCGGGCGATGTAGCGGCCGCTGGCGGCGTAGGGCTTGCTGGCCAGCAGGCCGCCGTCGGCAAAGACCCCCATGCCCAGCACGTTGGTCTGCATCACCCAGTCGTGGCCGTCGATGAACAGACGGTGGAACCAGGCGGTGAGGGCCTGGGGATCGAGCCCTGCCAGCAGGCCGTAGTTGGCCAGCACCATCAGCCGCTGGATGTGATGGGCGTAGCCGGTGCGATCCAGTTCGCCGAGCACCTGATCCAGGCAGGCCATGCCGCTGCCGCCCAGCTGCTCGAACCAGAGGGGCAGGGGCCGGGTGTGGCCGAAGTGGTTGCGGCCTGCATAACCCTCGCCGAACCAGTGGTAGAGGCCGTGCATGTATTCGCGCCAGCCGAGCAGCTGCCGGATCACCCCCTCCAGGCTGGCGAGCGGCACCGGTGGCTCCACGCCGCTCGCCGCGCCCGTACCTGCCGACTCCAGCCGGCGGATCACCTCCAGCGGTTCCAGCAGGCCCAGGTTCAGGTAGGGGCTGATCAGGGCATGCCAGAGCGTGGGCTGGCCGCTGACCATGGCGTCCTGGTAGGGGCCGAAACCAGCCAGGCGGGTGGCCACGAAGTGATCAAGCACCTGCAGCGCCTGCTGGCGGGTGACCGCCCAATGGAAAGGCTCCAGCGCACCGGGTAGCGGCGCTTCCCCGGCGGCGGCCCGCTCCGCATCGAGACGCCGCACTTTCTCGATCACGGCCCGCGTGATCGCATCGGGGCTGAACAGCAGCGGGGCCGGCCCTTCCAGTCCCTGGCGCGGTGGCTTGCGGTTGTCCTTGTCGAAGTTCCACTGCTGGCCGCGCGGTTCGCCGTCCTCCATCAGCACGCCGAAGCGGCGGCGCCCCTCCCGGTAGAAGAGCTCCATGCGCAGCTGCTTGTAGCGGCCAGCCCAGGCCGCGAACGCCTCCCGGCTCCAGAGGAAGTGGTTGGAGGGCAGCCATTCGAGCTGCACGCCGGTGCGCCCGCCCAGATCAAGCCGTTCGATCGCCTGCCGGAAGGGGCGATCCGCCGGCTCCATCACGCGCAGGGTGCGGATGCCCTGCCTCTGGATCCAGTCGATCAAGGTGGTGCCGAATTCCGCCGCCTCCAACAGGTCCACCTGCCAGCCGAGCGCCTGCAGCTCGGCGCTGAAGTGCCGCATGGCGCTCCACACCAGCACCAGCTTCTGGCGGTGGTAGCGGCGGCGGGCCACCACACCACTGCTCTCGATCAGCACCACCCGCGCCTGGCCGGGGACGCTGCTGGCCAGAGCAGCTTGCTGCGCGTGCAGCTGGTCGCCCAGCACCCAGAGCCCGAGCCCCGCCATGGCTTGCCTCCTGCTCAGTGCACGAGGGCGGCGTCGGCGCCGCTGCCGATCCGGCCACCAGGCTCCTGCGCAACGCTTGGGGCTTCATGCCGCTCACAATCGGCGGCCGGCACCAGGTTGTCCGGATCGGGCCCGTCATGGTCAGCCGTGTCGTGGTCAGCCTCGGGGTGGAAGTAGCTCCAGATCTGCTGGGCCAGGGCGGGGCCCACGCCGGGCGCCGCAGCGATCTGGGCCGGGCTGGCCAGCTGGATCGCATCGATCGAGCGGAAGTGCCCCAGCAGCTCCTTCACCCGTTTGGGTCCCAGCCCGGGGATGTCGCTCAAGCGCGAACGTTTCATCCGCTCCCCCCGCTGCTGGCGGTGGAAGCTCACCGCGAAGCGGTGCGCTTCATCGCGCAGACGCCGCAGTAGCACGACGCCGAGCTGGTCGGGTTCGGTCTCCAGCGGCTGGCTGGTGCCGGGCAGGAACACTTCCTCCCGCTGCTTCGCCAGGGAGCACACCACCAGGTCTTCGTGCAGGTTCAGTTCCCGCAGCGCCTCCATCACCGCCGAGAGCTGTCCTTTGCCACCGTCGATCATCACCACATCGGGCCAGTCGTTGAGGCCGCCGGTGTGGAGTGCGGTGCCTGTGGCCTTGCGCAGTGCCACCAGATCGGCCCCCTCCGCCTTCGCCTGGGCCCAGCGACGGAAGCGGCGGCGCATGATCTCGGCCATGGCCATGAAGTCGTCGGAGTGGCCGGAGCGGATGCTGCTGCTCTGGATGCGGTACTTGCGGTAGTGCTGCTTGGCCGGCAGCCCATCCACGAACACCACCTGGGAGGCCACCGCGTCGCTGCCCTGGATGTGGCTGATGTCGTAGCCCTCCACCCGACGCGGCGGCTCGGGCAGATCCAGCAGTTGGGCCAGGTCTTCGGTGGCGAGCTGGTGCAGCTCGGCGCTGCGCTGGGCCCGGCCCAGCTCAAAGGCCGCATTGCGTTCCACCAGTTCGATCAGGTCGGCCTTCTGCTGCCGCTGCGGGTGCTGCAGCCGCACCTTGCGGCCCCGGCGCTCGCTCAGCCAGTCTTCCACCAGCGCCTGCTGCGGCAAGGGGTGCTGCACCAGCACCTCCGGTGGGATCTCCACCGGCTCCACCTGGCTGTAGTGCTCTTCCAGCACCCGTTGCAGGATCGCCCCGGGGCTGGCGACCGTGGCATCGGCGGTGTAGCCGAGCCGCCCCACCAGCTTGCCGGCCCGCATCTGAAACAGCTGCACGGCGGCCACGCGCGCATCGGCCGCCAGCGCCAGCACATCCCTCGACACGGAGGCATCGGGCAGGGCCATCTTCTGGTCGGCGGTGAGCTGCTCGAGCCCCTGCATCTGGTCGCGTACCCGGGCGGCCGCCTCGAAATCCTCCCGTTCGGCGTAGCGCTCCATCTGGGCACGCAGCAGCACAAGCAGTTCGTCGCTGCGGCCCTGGAACACCATGGCCACCTTGCGCAAGGTGTGCTGGTAGGCCTCAGGGCTGATCTTTTCCTGGCACACGCCGGGGCAGCGGCCGATCGCGTGGTTCAAGCAGGTGCGATCCCGGTAGAGAGGCTGGGGGCGCTGACGCAGCGGAAACACCCGCTTGACCAGAAACAGGGTGCGGCGCAGCAGACCCACATCCACATAGGGCCCGTAGAAGCGATCGAGCGGGCTGCGCAGCCGGCGGCGACGGGTGATGAAGATGCGCGGGTAGGCCTCGCTCCAGGTGATGCAGAGATAGGGATATTTCTTGTCGTCCTTGAGCAGCACGTTGAAGTGCGGCTGGTGGTTCTTGATCAGGTTGGATTCCAGCGCCAGCGCCTCGGCTTCGCTGTCAGTGACGATGAACTCGATCTCCGCCACCTGACGCACCATCAGGCTGATGCGGGGGCTGAGATCGTGGGAATCACGGAAGTAGCTGCGCACGCGGCTGCGCAGGCTCTTCGATTTGCCGATGTAAAGGATGCGGTCGTCGAGATCGCGCAGCAGGTAGCAGCCCGGCTCGGCCGGCAGCTCCTTCAGCCGCTGGGCCAGGCGCGCCTGATCCATCAGCAGCGGTTGCAGCGTGGCCCCCATGCCCAATGCTCCCGCGAGAGGTGGCTCAGCCGCCGTACTGCCAGCCGGTGGCGGACAGCTCCAGTGCGGCGCCATCGCGGTGCAGCTGGGCCGACTTCACTTCCGCCACGAACACGGTGTGATCACCGTGGGCCACCTGGCCCACCACCGTGCATTCCACGGCGCCGAGTGCGTCGTCGAGCACAGGCAGGCCCAGGGGCCCGAGCGTGAAGGGAGCGGCATCGAAGCGGCCACCGATGCCTTTCTGGGGCTTGAAGAACACCGCCGCCAGGTCTTTCTGCTCGGCAGAGAGCACGTTGAGCGAGAAGCGGCCCGTGCGGCTGATGATGCCGTTGCTGGTGGAATCGGCGCGCACGGCCATCACCACGAGCGGCGGATCGAACGACCCCTGGGTGACCCAGCTGGCGGTGAAGCCGTTGACGTCATCGCCCTCGGCCACGCCACAGATGAACACGCCGTGGGGGATCTTGCGCAGCAGGGTTTTCTTGGCGGCGCTGTCGAGCACGGGGGTGGCGGCGCCATCGACGTTGAGATCCACAGCCATGGCCTGGTTCCTGGAGGTGATTCCAACCTTAGGCAAGCCGGAGGGGGGGACCGCTCGCGCCCGCAGCCAGCAGCAGCCTCCATAGGATCCCCCCGCCGCTCCCGCCGCCGGGCCCCTCGCCCCCGCTCCCATGAAGGCCCTCTACCCCGGCAGCTTCGATCCGATCACCCTTGGCCACCTCGACCTGATCGAGCGCAGCAGTCGCCTGTTCGAGCAGGTGCTGGTGGCGGTGCTGCAGAACCCCTCCAAACAGCCCAGCTTTTCGCTTGACCAGAGGCTGGCGCAGATCCGCCGCGCCACCGCCCATCTCAGCAATGTGGAGGTGGGCAGCTTCGACGGCCTCACCGTGGAGTTCGCGCGCCGGACGGGCACGGGAGTGATCCTGCGGGGGTTGCGGGCGATGAGCGATTTTGAGTTCGAGCTGCAGATCGCCCACACCAATCTCAGCCTGGCGCCGGAGGTGGAAACGCTGTTCCTGGCCACCGCCGTGCCCCACAGCTTCCTCAGCAGCAGCGTGGTGAAGGAGGTGGCGCGCTTCGGCGGTGAGGTGCGCCACCTGGTGCCCGGCGGAGTGGCGGAGGAACTCGCCAGGCTCTTTAATCAGACATTCCCGCCCCGATGAGATGACCGAGACTCGGATCAGCGTGCTGGAACAGCTCGAACAACTCGAAGAGATCGTGCTGGAGGGCTCGCGCATCCCCTTCAGCGGCGGCCGGCTGGTGAACGAGCAGGACGCCATCGAGGTGTTCGACACAATTCGCGAGAAGCTCCCGGCAGAGCTGCTTCAGGCGCAGGAGCTGCTGGCTCAGCGCGACACGTTCATCGCCAAGGCGCGGCAGCAGGCCGAAGAGATCATGGTGCAGGCCCGCCGCGAGCGGGAGCAGCTGATCAATGCCGCTTCGGTGCGGCAGGAAGCGGAACAGCAGGGGGCGCAGATCCGGGAGCACACCCGCCAGCAGTGCGAGCAGATGCAGCTGACCACCCGTCAGCAGGTGGCCCAGGCAGAGCAGGAGCACCAGACCCGTCAGGCCCAGATGGAGCAGCAGTTCGGTGCGCGCCGCCAGCAACTGGAGCAGGAGGCGATCCAGCGCCGCCAGCAGCTCGACGCCGAGTACACCGAGCTCAAGCGTCAGCTGGGCGACCAGCATGAACGCAGTCGTCAGCAGAGCCTGCAGGAGATCGAGCAGATCCGCCAGGAAGGCTTGCGCATTCAGCGCGAGAGCCAGGCGGAGGCCGAACGCCTGCACAGCGACGCCCTGCAGTTCCGCCAGCAGACCCAGCAGCAGTGCGAACAGCTGATCACCCGCACGCGGCAGGAGGCGGGAGCGGTGCAGGAAGGCGCCAACCGTTATGCCGAGCAGGTGCTGACGGAGCTGGAAACGCGGCTCGTTGAACTCAACAAGGTGGTGCATGCCGGGCGGCGTGAGCTGGGCCGGCTGCAGACCAGCGAGACCCCTCCGGCCAGTGATCGTGCCGTCCTCCAACCCGCCGCTGAGGCTGAAGCCAAGGAGGCTCCCCTCACCAGCCGCGCCCGCCGCGCCGCCTCACGCCTCAGGCAGGTGGCTGGCAGAGGCTGACGATCTGCACGTCGCGGAGCACCCGGCCGATCGTGGTGTTCGGTGAACCGGCTCCATTGGAGATCAGGCTCACGTAGCGGGGGCCATCCGTGGTGTCGAGCACGCCGCTGATCGAACGCACGCCGGTGAGCGTCCCGGTTTTGGCGTGCAGCCGTCCGTCGAGGCTGGTGCCCTTGTAGAGGTTGCGCAGGGTGCCGCGCCGCCCGGCCACGGCCATCGAGGCGATGTAGTTGGAGCCGAAGGGGTGCTGGGCCATGCGCAGAAGCAGGCCGGCGAGCAGGCGGGACGTTAGCCGGTCGCCGCGGTCGAGGCCGCTGCCGCCCATCACCACCACACCTTCGGTGGGCAACCCCTGGGCCCGCAGCCACTGCAGGGCAGCCTGCCGGCTCTGGGGCAGCGACCAGGTGCCGCTTGCCTGCCGCAGCAACACCTCAGCGGTGAAGTTGTGGCTTTCGGAATTCGCCAGGCTGAGCAGGTTGTGCATCGGTGCTGAGGGTTCCTCGTGCAGCAGCACGGATCCTTCCGGCAGCGGCGCAAGGGACGACACCATGGCCAGCTGCACGTTCCGCCCTCCCTGGCTGGTCAGTGTGCGGGTGAGCAGGCGCTGCAGACGACCGGGTGGATTGGCCACAGCCATGTCGATCGCGTTGCTGGTGATGGCCAGCCGGGTGATCGGCGCCCCATAGGCGTAGGCGCGATCCTCCGGATGCCAGCCCTGGGGCCACCAGGCCTGGGGCGGTTCTTCGGCCAGCTCCAGGCGCACGTTGGCACCCGGCAGGCCTGGCCCACCTCCTGAACCAAGCGCCAGCTGGGCGAAGCGCTGCAGCTGGGGCAGATCGAGATCGGGATCCCCCTCGCCTGTGAGGCGCAGGGTGCCATCAGGCAGACGCCAGAGCCGGGTGGTGAGGCGGTAGTCGGGGCCCAGCCGGTCGAGGGCGAAGGCGGAACTGACCAGCTTCTGGTTCGAGGCCGGCACGCGTGGACGCAGGCCGTTCACATCGGCCAGCAGCCGGCCGTTGCCATCGGCCACGGTGACACTCCACACACCGATTTCGGGGCCGAGGTGGGCGCGCACCCGTTGCTGCAGGGCCGGGCAGCTGACCTGGTTCTGCAACTGGGGCAACCCGACGGCCGGCGGCGCCGCCGGCAGGCTCGCCATCGGCATGGCCATGGCCGGAGCGCAGGTGGCCAGCGCCAGCCCGAGGCTGAGGCCGAGGCGGCTGAGCTTCTGAGCGGAACGTGTCATGTCAGCTGACTCCGAGTTTCAGACCCGACACCGTGCCGCCGATGCGGAAGTCACGGCCCTCAAGCTCCACAGGGGCGCCGATCTTGAGGTTCTGGTTGCCGAACACCACGCCACCGCTGGTCTTGCGCCCTTTGCCCTCAAGGACGAAGCGGGCATCAAGCGAACCGAACACGGCCTGGTTGGGGTCGATGGCGGTCACCACCCGTCCGTCGGGCTGGACCGCCACGAGGCGGCGCTGCAGCGGCACCAGCTCCTGCAGCTTCACCGTGCCGTGGGGTTGGTTGCGGATCACGATGCTCACCTCCCCGTCGTTGCGGATCGAGCGGATCAGGGCCTGGGGATCCGCCACCGAGGCTCCTCGCACATCCACCATCACCGTGACCGGCTGCATGGCGCCGGTGGCTTCCGCCACCGCACCGCTGAGCTTCGGGCTCCAGATCACCCCGGCCAGGGCCATCAGCACGGCGGCGGCTGCTCCGACGTCAACCAGACTCCAGGAGCGGCGGGTGGTTTGGGGCTCGGCGGCCATGGCGCAACGTTCAGACACGCAAGCTTAAGGAGCCTGACCAGGGGCCACCAGGGGGGTGGAGCTCCTGAATTCGCACAGCGGTGCGGCCGCAGGCCGTCAGTTCCTCAGACTGCCGAGGAAGCGATCGAGGGCCTGCAAACCGCCCGCCACTGTGGCCGCCTGTCCGGGGCTGAGCGTCTCCGCCACCTGCTCCGCATCGGGCTTCTGCTCGAAGGTCTCCACCAGGCGGTGGCCATCGGGGTCGTTGCGGTACAGCTCCCACGGGCCGGGGAAGCAGCGGCGCAGGGCGCCCTCGGGCAGGGGTAGCAGGGCATAGGCACTGCGCCAGGTGGAGAGGAAGCCTCGCCGCCGCTCCCGCGCCACGCTGCCGATCCCAACGGCCGCATCCTCGAGGCTGCCGTTGAGCAGCACCACTCCGCCGCGATGGTTCAGGCAGAGGCGCTCGACCGCGTCGTAGTCCGACGGGCCTGGCGCCACCAGCAGCAGCAGGATGTCGCCTGGGGCGGCATCGCTCTTTGCGTCGCCGGCAGGGCCCTGAGGGGCGCTGGAATCCCCAGCCTCTGCGCTGGCGACGTCTGAATCCAAAGGCTCTGCTGCAGCCCCAGCTCCAGCAGCAGCCACAGGATCAGCGGCGGCGGCGTTCAACCGCTCCTGGTCCTTCAGGCTGCCGGTGCGGGCGGCCAGATCAGGGGCGTCGCGCTGGGCCAGGGCAGTGGCACCCGCATCGGGGAACACCAGGCGGAACTGCCGCTCCTGCGCCTGCAGGGCCTGGCCGAGCCGCAGCACCAGTGGCAGCAGACGCAACCCTTCAAAGCGGAACTCCAGGGTCCAGCGGCCGTTGGCGCTCTCCGCCAGGGCGGCGTTCAATCCCTCCATGGCCTGGGCTTCGGCGCTGAGCAGATCGGGAGGAAGCACGCTGAATCGGTGGCGGGCGCGCCGACCCTACTCAGGCTGCTCAGCCCTCCCGTTCCAGCCGTTGTCGCGTGCGCGCCTCCAGGGAGTTGCTGGCCAGGGTCACCAGATCATCAAGCGAGCGGCTGTTGAGCAAGGCCTCCACCCGGGCCCGTGCCGCCGCATTGGGGCAGTCGTCTGGTCGCTGACAGCCCCTGGTGCATTCCACCGCGCAGTTGACGGCTGGATCCGCAGGGGCCGCCTCGGGCAGGTTCGCTGGTGCGCCCAACGGGCTGGTGCCGGCAACGCCCGCGAGGCCGCCGCTCGGCGCGGAGGGGGCAGTGCCTTCGAGGCCATCGCTCTCCTCTGCCCGCTCAGCAGCTGCGGGCGCATCGGGCGGCAGCTCACCGAACAGCTCCGGCGCCAGCACCCCGTCGAACACCGGCTCTGCCGGCCCGCTCATGAACAGGTGGTCCGAGCTGGTGTCCCAGTCGATCCAGAGGGTGCCGCCGGGCAGATCGACGCGGGCCGAGCGTTCGCACAGGCCGAGGCGATGACTGGCCACGAGGGTGGCGCAGGCGCCGGTGCCGCAGGCGAGGGTGGGCCCGGCCCCCCGCTCCCAGACCCGCATCACCAGATGGCTGGGGCTGATCGCTTCCACGAAGTGCACGTTGGTGCGGGCGGGGAAGGCCGGGTGGCACTCCAGCAGCGGGCCGAGCCGTTCCAGATCCACCGCTGCCACCGCCTCCACCGGCAGCACCACATGCGGGTTGCCCATGCCGGCGGCGGCCACCGCGAAGCTCTCGCCCGCCACGCTCAGTTCCCCCTGGGGCAGGCCGGCCGAACCGATCGCCAGGGTGGTGGGCACCTGCTCAGGCACCAGGAACGGCGTGCCCATGTCGACGCGCACGGAGCCATCGGCCAGCAGCTCCGGCACGATCAGGCCGGCCAGGGTTTCCACCACCCAGCGGCGGCCCGGTGCATCGCCGTCGCTGTCGGCCAGGAAGCGGGCCAGGCAACGGATGCCATTGCCGCACATCTCAGGCTCGGTGCCGTCCGCGTTGAAGATGCGCATGCGCAGTTCTCCATCGTTCTCGGGAGGGAGCGCCAGGATCACCCCGTCGCCGCCCACACCGAAGCGGCGGTCGCAGAGCAGGCTCACCCGTTCTGGGGTGAGATCAAAACAGAAATCAACGGTGGTGGCGTTGCGACCGTCGAGCAACAGAAAATCGTTGCCCAATCCCTGATACTTGCTGAACGCCAGCATCCCGTTCTCCCAGCAGGCCTGGGTCCGATCTTATGGAGATCACCGCCCTTGATTCGAGCCTTCCGGGCGTACGCCAGCTGCAGCACTGGATCCGGGGCCGCAACCAGCTGGAACTGCTGCTGGTGGATTCCGTGCAGGTCACCGGCTCGTTGCTCTGGCAAGACCCCGAATTCCTGGCTTTGCGCGGTGAACACGAGGGCGACCCGGTTCTGATCAATCGCCGCATGGTGGTGTCGATCCGCTCCACGCCCTGAGCCGGGGGCGCCGGAAACGGCTGTGGCACGATCGGGCGTGAGAGTGAACGGCTGATCCCTGCGGCCGCCGCCAAGTCCGTCGTGCCCGAGAAGCTCGTGTCCGAGAAGGTCATCGCCGAGACCGGCCCCACCGATACGTCCCCTTTAGCCGAGAGCGGCCGCGCCACCGCTCCAGAGGTGGGTCGCTACCAGCCCGCGGCGATCGAGAGCCGCTGGCAGGCCCGCTGGCAGGCCGAGGGGCTGGATGCCACGCCAGAACCCGGCCCGTCGTCTGCCGACGCCCCCGCGGCGACGGAACAGACCTTCTACGCCCTTTCGATGTTCCCCTACCCCTCGGGGAATCTGCACATGGGCCATGTGCGCAACTACGTCATCACCGATGTGATCGCCCGCGTGCAGCGCCAGCGGGGGCGCAGGGTGCTGCATCCGATGGGCTGGGATGCCTTCGGTCTGCCGGCTGAGAACGCCGCGATCGAACGGGGCATCGACCCCGGTGACTGGACCGATCGCAACATCGCCCAGATGCGTCAGCAGTTGCAGCGCCTCGGTCTGTCGATCGACTGGAGCCGTGAGCTGGCCACCTGCCACACCGACTACTACCGCTGGACCCAGTGGTTGTTCCTCCAGTTTCTCGATGCCGGCCTGGCCTACCGCAAGGAGGCCACCGTCAACTGGGATCCGGTCGATCAGACCGTGCTCGCCAATGAGCAGGTGGATGGGGACGGCCGCTCCTGGAGATCCGGCGCGCGGGTGGAAAGGCGGCAATTGCGGCAGTGGTTCCTGCGCATCACCGCCTACGCCGATGCCCTGCTCGACGACCTGCCCCAGCTGCAGGGCTGGCCGGAGCGGGTGCGCACGATGCAGGCCAACTGGATCGGCCGCTCGGTGGGGGCAGAGCTGGAGTTTCCAGTGCTGGCGCCGGACGGCACCACCCAGGACACCACCATCACCGTGTTCACCACCCGTCCGGACACGGTCTACGGGGTGAGCTATCTGGTGCTGGCGCCCGAGCATCCGCTGGTGGCCACGCTCACCGCGCCCGAGCAGGAGGACGCGGTGCGGGTGTTCTGCGAGCGGGTGGGGCTGCAGAGCGAGCAAGAGCGGCTGGCCGACGACCGGCCCAAGCGGGGTGTGCCGCTCGGCCGTTCGGTGCGCCACCCGTTCACGGGGGAGGCGATTCCGCTCTGGATCGCCGATTACGTGCTGGCCGATTACGGCACCGGTGCCGTGATGGGCGTACCGGCCCACGACCCGCGTGATTTCGTCTTCGCCCGCCAGTACGAACTTCCCGTGCGGCGGGTGATCGTGCCGGAGGGAGCCGATGAACACGACTGGGACGGCACCGCCTGGACCGAGCCCGGTGTGCTGATCCATTCCGGGCCGTTCGACGGGCAGCCCTCGGGGCAGGCGAAGGCCGCGATCGTGGCCCATGCGGAAGCACAGGGCTGGGGCCGCGCCCGGGTGCAGTTCCGCCTGCGCGACTGGCTGATCTCCCGCCAGCGCTACTGGGGCTGCCCGATTCCGGTGGTGCACTGCGACCATTGCGGCGTGGTGCCGGTGCCGGCCGAGCAGTTGCCGGTGGAGCTGCCCCGCGGTGTCGCCTTCAGTGGCAAGGGAGCCTCACCGCTCGCCCAGTTGCGCGACTGGGTTAACGTGCCGTGCCCCAGCTGCGGCGGCCCTGCCCGGCGCGAAACCGACACGATGGACACCTTCATGTGTTCCTCGTGGTATTACCTCCGCTTCAGTGATCCTCACAACGAATCACTACCGTTCGCCAAGGCGACCGCCGATCAGTGGCTGCCGGTGAACCAGTACGTGGGCGGGATCGAGCACGCGATCCTGCATCTTCTCTATTCCCGATTCTTCACCAAAGTGCTGCGCGACCGCGGCCTGCTCAGCTTCGATGAACCCTTCCAGCGCCTGCTCACCCAGGGCATGGTGCAGAGCCTCACCTATAAGAATCCGCACACCGGCAAATACATTGCTCCGGCCGATGTGGCCGATGCCAATGATCCACGCGATCCGATCAACGGCGATCGGCTGGAGGTGTTCTTCGAGAAGATGTCGAAGTCGAAGCACAACGGCGTGGATCCCGCGGCCGTGATCGATCGCTACGGCGCCGACACCGCCCGCATGTTCATCCTGTTCAAAGCCCCGCCGGAAAAGGATCTGGAATGGGATGACGCCGACGTGGAGGGCCAGTTCCGTTTCCTGCAGCGGGTGTGGCGGCAGGTTCAGGGCGCCCGCAGCCGTGGCGTTTCGATGGCGGCCACGGTCACTGCCAGCGCCGATCCTGGCGCCGCGGCTGATGCGTCCGAGAGCGACCGGGAGCTGCGCCGTTGCGTACATGCGGCGATCGCTGCGATCAGCGATGACCTGGCCGACGGGCGCTATCAGTTCAACACCGCCGTGTCGGAGTTGATGAAGCTCAGCAATGCCATGGGCACTCACCTGGAGGCTGTCTCGGCACCGGTGGCCGAGGAGGCGGTGCGCACCCTGCTGGTGCTGCTCGCGCCCTTCGCCCCTCATCTGGCCGCGGAGCTGTGGGAGCAGCTGGGCGGGGCCGGCAGCGTGCACCGGCAGGGTTGGCCCGAGCTGGATCCCGCTGCCCTGGTGCAGGACACCATCGCCCTGGTGATCCAGGTGAAAGGCAAGGTGCGGGGCAGCCTCGATGTGCCCGCCGATGCCGATGCCGCCACCCTCGAGCGCCTGGCTCTCGACAGCGACATCGCCCGCAAGTGGCTGGACGGCCAACCGCCACGGCGCGTGATCGTGGTGCCCGGCAAGCTCGTGAACCTGGTGCCCTGAACCTTGCTCCCCTGCGCCCTTGCCCCATGGCCGGTTCAGGCCAGCAGGGCGGCGGCGTGGTGGCGCAGGTGGTCGTCGATGAAGCTGGCGATGAAGAAGTAGCTGTGGTCGTAGCCGGGCTGTAGCCGCAGCTCCAGTGGGTGGCCGGCGGCGGCAGCGGCGCTGCGCAGCTGATCGGGCTTCAGCTGCTGGTCGAGGAACGGGTCGGCGCTGCCCTGATCCACCAGGATCGGCAAGCGCTCGCTGGCCTGGGCGATCAGGCTGCAGGCCTCCCAGGCGGCCCAGCTGCCACGCTCAGGGCCCAGGTAGCGGCTGAAGGCTTTCTCCCCCCAGGGGCAGGTGCTGGGCTGGGCGATCGGCGCGAACGCCGACACCGAGCGATAGCGGCCCGGGTTGCGCAGGGCGCAGATCAGGGCCCCGTGGCCGCCCATCGAATGGCCGCTCACCCCGCGCCGCTCGTTGAGCGGCAGGGCGCTCTCCAGCAGGGCGGGCAGCTCCGCCACCACGTAGTCGTGCATGCGGTAGTGGGTGGCCCAGGGGGCTTCGCTGGCATTCAGGTAGAAGCCTGCCCCCAGGCCGAAATCCCAGGCGCCGTCGGGGTCATCGGGCACGCCCTCCCCCCGGGGGCTGGTGTCCGGGGCCACCAGGGCCAGGCCAAGGGCGGCTGCCAGCCGCTGCGCGCCCGCCTTCTGCACCATGGTCTCGTCGGTGCAGGTGAGCCCCGAGAGCCAGTAGAGGGCCGGCACCCGGGCGCCGGCGAGCGCCTGCGGGGGCAGAAACACCGACACATGCATGCTGCACCCCAGCACGCTGGAGCGATGGCGGTAGCGGCGTTGTGCGCCACCGAAGCACCGGCTTTCACTGATGGCTTCGAGAAGGGAGTCGCTCATGGACGAAAACGCCGCAGAAGGGGACGGATCGGTGCTGGGCTGCCGATGGCCAGTGACGATGCCGGAACGCCTGTGCTGAGGCCAGAGCGGCCGTCAATCGGGGTGGCGCGGTGTGCCCCCAGGTTCAACCGGCGAAATCAATCACCGTGCGGATGCTGGCTCCGGCGTGCATCAGATCGAAGGCTTCGTTGATGCGATCCAGCCCCATGGTGTGGGTGATGAAGGTGTCAAGCGGGATCTCGCCCCTCTGGTAACGCTCCACGTAGCCGGGCAATTCCGTGCGGCCGCGCACGCCGCCGAAGGCCGACCCCCGCCATACCCTGCCGGTCACCAGCTGGAACGGACGGGTGGAGATCTCCTGGCCGGCGCCGGCCACACCGATGATCGTGGATTCACCCCAGCCCTTGTGGCAGCACTCAAGGGCGGCGCGCATCACCGCCACGTTGCCGATGCACTCGAAGGAATAATCCACGCCTCCATCGGTGCGCTCGATCACCACCTGCTCGATCGGGGTGGTGCTGTCTTTCGGATTGATGCACTCGGTGGCACCGAGCTGGCGGGCGATCGCGAACTTGTCGGGATTGGTGTCGATGCCGATGATCCGCGCTGCTCCGGCCATCACCGCGCCGATCACCACCGCCAGACCGATGCCACCGAGGCCGAACACGGCCACCGTGCTGCCCGCCTCCACCTTGGCGGTGTTCAGCACTGCGCCGATGCCGGTGGTGACACCGCAGCCCAGCAGGCACACCTTGTCGAGCGGGGCGTCGCGGTTGATTGTCGCCAGGGCGATTTCCGGTACCACCGTGTATTCCGAGAACGTGGAGGTGCCCATGTAGTGATGAATGGTCTGGCCGTCCTTGGAGAAGCGGCTGGTGCCATCGGGCATCAGGCCCCGTCCCTGGGTGCCGCGGATCGCCTGGCAGAGGTTGGTCTTGCCGGACAGGCAGAAGCTGCAGCTGCGGCATTCCGGCGTATAAAGCGGAATCACGTGATCCCCCACCGCCAGAGAGCTCACCTCCGGCCCCACGGCCTCCACCACACCGGCGCCTTCGTGGCCAAGCACGGCGGGAAAAATCCCTTCCGGATCGCTGCCGGAGAGGGTGAAGGCATCGGTGTGGCACACGCCTGTGGCCACGATCCGCACCAGCACCTCTCCAGCTCGTGGCGGTGCCACGTCGATCGTGGTGATCTCCAGGGGCTGACCGGCCGCCCAGGCCACCGCCGCACGTGAACGGATCATGGACTGCCCCCCGAAACCAGCCCCATCCTGCCCCCAGGGGCTCCGGCTCAGGAGCGGCGAAACACCAGGGAGGAGGGCGTGCCCCAATCGCCGCTGGCCACATAGCCGCGGGGATTGCCGCAGAGGTGGCGCAGGATCCAGAACAGGGGCTCGGGGCTGTCGATGCTGAGCTGCCCCTGAAGGCTGGCCAGATCGTGGGGTTCGCCATCGGCCAGCAGTGCTTCCAGCCGGCTCTGCAGATCCAGGATCACGGCGGCCGCCTTCTTGCCCGCCTCCACGCCCGGCTGGTCGTAGGCGTTGATGTTCACAAGCTCCGCATAGAGCCCCACAGCGCGTTCGAACAGCGCCACCAGGGCGCCCAGCAGGCGGGCATCGAAGCGCCGCATGCTGAGCGTGATGCTCTGCCGCCCGCCTTCAGACAGGGCAGCGCGGGTGCCCTGCAAGAAGCCGTCCAGGTAGTCACCGGGATGTTCCCCGTGCAACGGCGGCACATCGGTGGGATCTTCCAGCACCTCGATGAAGGTGACGAAGAAGTTGTCGATGCCGTCGCGGAGCTGCTGGACGTAGGCGTGCTGGTCGGTGGATCCCTTGTTGCCGTAGACGGCGATGCCCTGGTAGGCGGGTTCACCGTTGCGGTCGAGCCGTTTCCCCAGCGACTCCATCACCAGCTGCTGCAGGTAGCGGCTGAACACCTCGAGGCGGTCGCGGTAGGGCAGCACCACCATGTCGCGGTGGCCCTTGCCGTTGCCCGCCACATACCAGGCCGCAGCCATCAATGCTGCCGGGTTGGCGGTGAGCTCGGGCACCCGGGTGGCCTCATCCATCTCAGCGGCGCCGGCCAGGAAGCCGCGCAGATCTGCCTGGATCAATGCGGCCGGCAGCAAGCCCACGGCGCTGGTGATGCTGGTGCGGCCGCCCACCCAATCGAACATGTCGAAACGGCGGAGCCAGCGCTCCTCCACTGCCAGCCGGTCGAGCTGGCTGCCCGCCATCGTGACCGCCACCGCCTGATCGGCCCAGCTGCCGCCCAGCGCTTCCAGCCGGGCCCGCGCCTGCTCCATGCCAAGCCGCGGCTCCGGCGTGCCGCCCGATTTACTCACCACCACCATCAAGGTGGTGCGCAGCCGCTCGCCGAGGCCGGCCAGGGTGCGGCTGAATCCCTGCGGATCGACGTTGTCGAAGAAGTGAAAGGGCAGGCCCTGACCCTGCTGCTGCAACGCCCGCAGGATCAGCAGCGGGCCGAGGCCGGAACCGCCGATGCCGATCCACAGCACATCGGTGAAGGGCGCCAGGCCCGGCGGCTGGATCTCACCGGAGAGCACCTGCTGGGCGAAGGCTTCAATGCCGTCGATCTCCTGGCGGACGTGGGCGCCGATTCCTGGCTCGGGCGCCAGCTGCGGCGCCCGCAGCCAGTAGTGACCCACCTGGCGTCCTTCATCCGGGTTCGCGATGGCTCCGGCCTCCAGCGCGGCCATGGCCGCGAACGCGGAGGTGAAGGCGGGGGCCAGCTCCTCGAAATGTTGAGGCCCCACTGCCATACGGCTCACATCCAGCCACATCCCCAGCCCTTCGTGGTGCCAGAGCAGCGAACAGAACCGTTGCCACTGTTCCGCCGAAGGCTGCGGCTTGAAGTCTGGAAACGTGGTCATGCGCCCTGGTGGAAGTGACAGGTTCTGGCGATGAACCTATCGGTGGAATCGCCCTCTGAACCGTGACACAGCCCATCGCCGTGAGCCGGAACACGCAAGCGGCGTAATTGTATGGACGGCCACACAAACGGCCCAAGGTGCGGGAGCAGCCAGTGGACGACGGTAGAGTTTATTTAACAATTGACTCCAAAACCCGGTTTGAAGGCCGCCTTGAAGCTACGCATTCCGCTTGGCTCCCTTCGCACACCGGCGTTGCTGCGAGCCTCCAGCTGGGTCCTCGCCCTCGGCCTGATCAATGCCCAGGTGGCCACCGTTCGCCACCCCGATGCTGCCTCGTTGCTCAAGCTGCACGAAGCTGCCCTCAGCACCAGTCTCAATGCCCGCAGCGGCAAACCCGCCAAGCTGGCGATGCAGGGTCTGCGGGCGAATCCGGTCGATTTCACCCCTGAAGAGCTGCGTGAGCTGCAGCGCCGTTTCGGCGTGCATGGTCCCCAGCCGAAGCTGGCCCAGTTGCTCACCCACGGCCTGGATCAGCTCACCCCGCTGCGTGCCCACACGGTCAGCCGCATTGAGGAGCTGAGGCCGGTGATCGTGAGCGAGTCACGTCGGCTCGGCGTGAACCCGATGCTCGTTGCCGCCGTGCTTTTCGACGAGATTCAGCGGGCGAAACCCGGTGAAGATCTGCCGATGGCGGCCGATTCCGGCCTCTTCAAGACCCACGGGCCTGCCCAGCTGGGGGTCGATGAGTTCGTGCATCAGGGCTTGCTGCCTGCCGATGCCAGCCCCGAGGAACGGGCTGCCGCCCGGCGTGAGCTGCTGGTCCCCGAGCGGAATGTGCAGCTGCTGGTGGGCAAGTTTCATCGCCTCTCCACCCTGCTGGGATTCCCCACCGACCGCCTCCTGCAAGCCAGCGCTGGTCCCCGCGATGCCAAGGCGCTCGCCACCCTGGCCTACCTCCACAACGGCAAGCTGGATTACCCCGCCCGCATCCTGAGCTACATGCAGGATCCCGCTCTCCACGCGCTCATCTACGGCGAGCGCAAGCCACAGTTTTCTCCGCTGATTTGAGGCGCAGACGCGATTGGAGCGTCGGTCCCAGAGCTGTTCGTAACGCCAGGTAGGCCTCCGTCAGCCGGACTTGCAAAGCATGCCGAGGGCTGCGAGACGCGTCTGCAGTTCCGACCATCTGAAGCTGCGGGGATCTGCCCGTTCACCCCCCAGATCCACATACCGGTGGGTGGTGATGTTCTGGGGAGCGATGCCGAAACGGCGCATCCAGTCGGTCAGCACCACCGCCAAGGCGTCGTACTGGGCGTTGCTGTAGCCACTGTGCTCCGCGTCGGCATCCTCACCATCAAGCGGTGTTTCCAGGCTCAGGTGCAGGGCGAAGTTGTTCACCGACCCCCCAACATCCGGGTTGGTCATCACCCACTGGCCGTTGAAGGCGGAGTTGCCAGCGCCGAAAGCACGATAAGCAGGATCTAGCGCCTGCACCACCTGCCCGTTCTCCCCGATCATCAGGTGGTAGCTCACCTGGTCTTCGTCGCGGGGGTGGGGGGTAAGGAAGGTCTGCACCGCCGATTGCATGCCGTAGACCGTTTCGTGCAGCACCACCACGCGAGGTGTGGGGTCCACCGGATTGCCGAACGCATCGCTGCGGAAGCGGCTGCCGTAGTTGGTGGGATCGATGGTGAGGCGCTCCATCTCCAGCGGCAGTGCGGCCACCTTCGCCTCCAGGCGACGGCTCAGCGCCGGATCGGCCGTGCATTGGCGCTTCAGAGGGCTCACCCAGCGGTCGTGGGCCGGTGGCGTGGGGGCTGGGCGGGCATTGAGCGACGGCGTGGCGGCCGGGGCCGAGGACCCGGAACGGGGGGCCCCTACCTGCTCGAGCAGCTCCAGCAGGGAGGGGCTGGCGTCGGAGGGGTTGCTGGCGGAGATCTCGCGCCCCAGCCAGCCCAGGCCACCGAGGCCCAGCACGGCTACAGCAGCCAGCGCCACCGCCCCGCCCCGCTCCGGCGCCAGCTGGCGGGCGCGCACCACCAGTCCGCGGACGTGGTTCAGCATGGAACCAACTGCAACCATTGCGTGCGCAGGGCCAAGGCCGCCGCCGGGCCGTCGGGATCCGGCTGCAGTCTCCAACTCTGAACCGCCGGCGCTGCGGGCTGCACAGAAAGACAACGCAGCCTGCCGTGCCGCCCGATCGTGAGGCTGTGGCTGCGGCCTTCCTGCCACCGGTGCGTGAGATCGCTGGGCGTGTGCAGCCGCCAGCCATCCAGGGCTATCAGCTCGTCCGCCACGCACAGGCCCGCCGCTTCCGCCGGGCTGTGGCGCGCCACCTTCTGAACGCTCAGGCTCGAATTGGACGTGCTGCAGGCCAGGCCGGTGAAGGGAGCGGTGTCCTTGTGCGGCACCAGCACCAGGCCCACGCTGTGCAGCGCCTCGTGCAGGGGCGGGTCCTCCTGCCCCTCCAGCCAGGCCGGCAGTTGCTTGCGAAGTTCGGGCAGCTGGGCGGCAAAAGCCTCGATCAGATCGGCTTCGCTGTAGCCCCGCCGCCAGCGGCCGTGCGTCTGCCAGAGCGCGCGCAGCACGGCGGCCAGGGACGAACCGGCCCGGCGCAGCTGCAGATCCAGCACCAGGGCCACGACGGCACCTTTGAGGTAGTAACTGATCTGATTGTCTCCGCTGTAGGCGTCCTGCCGGTAGAGCTTCACCCAGGCTTCCTGGCTGCTTTGGCGCAGGGTCTGGCCGAGCAGGCGGCCGGGAGTGAGCAGGTAGCGGCTGAGCTCAGCGCCCAGGTCGTCCCACAGGTCGGCGTCGGTGCCGATGCCGGCGAGCCGCGGCAGAAACTGGTCGTAGTAGCTGGTCACCCCCTCGGCGAACCAGAGGGTGGGAACGACCATCGGGCGGTCGTAGTCGATCGGGGTGAGCTCCGCTGGCCGCAGTCGCCGCACGTTCCATTGGTGCAGGTATTCATGGCCCACCAGTTGGAGAAACCTGCGGTAGCCGCCGGGCTTGGCCAGCTCCTCCAGGCCGTACTGCAGCACGGTGGCGTTGTCGTGCTCGAGGCCGCCGAAGCCCCGCTCCAGCAGGTGCAGCACAAACAGGTAGTCAGCAGCGGCCGGAGCCGGTTCACCCATCAGCCGGCAGCAGGCGGAGCACACCCCCGCCACGTCGTCGAGCAGTTGTGGGTAGCGCTCCAGCAGCGGATTGGGGTCTCCCCCCACCGCCGACCAGCACACCCAGCGGTGCGGCACCCCGTGCACTTCGAACCCATGCCAGCGGTGCGGGCCTGCCTCCACCGGGGTGTCCACCAGCTGGTCGAAGCTGGCTGCGATCCAGCGGTGTTCGGTCGGTCCGTCCAGACAGGGCAGCGGCACGAACGGCTCCCAGCCCTCTGGCAGCAGCAGGTGCAGGTGGTGCGGCGTCCAGCGTGCGCCGTTCACCTGCAGGGCCAGGGCGGCCAGGGTCAGGCAGGCGTGGTCGTCGTCGAGGTGGCAGGTGCGCACCGTGAGTTCGGTGGCCATGGCGCCGTAGTTCACCTCCACCGGAAGGAGCGGTTTGAGCTGGGCGGTCCACACAGACGGCTCGCGCCGCACCAGCGGCACCACGGCTCCCGCTTGTACCAGCTCCAGGTTCTGCAGCTGGCGCACGTAATCGCGCTGCAGGTAGGAGCCCGGCGTCCACACCGGCAGGTGCAGCTCCAGGGCCTGGTGGATGGGGGTGAAGCGAAGCCGACAGCGGATCAGATGCTGGCGAGACGCCGTCAGATCCAGCGTGAGCTCCACCGGATCCAAGGGCGTCAGGCGGCGAGATGGACGTGAGCCTGGGGCAGCTCGCGCATCGCCTGGGCCAGGGCGACGCGGGCGGCGTAGCTGCGGGTGACCGCCGCCAGGAAACGCTGCACATCAAGGGAGCGGCTCAGCCGTTGCAGATCCCCCACCACGGCCAGGGAGCCATCACGCTGGCGCTGCCAGCCGAGTGCAGCGCCATCCATGCGCACCTTCACAGCCACCGGCATCTGCTCGTCGTTGAAGCCCTGCAGCACACCATCGATTTGAGGGCTCGCACCGAGTTCCTCAAGGGTGGCGACCAAGTGATCGAGATCGCTCACGACCGTTGGCAGGATGGAAAGGTGGGACATGAACCCGATGCCTGCTGCGGCAGACCATAGCGACGTGAATGCCGGCATCCAGTGGCCGTTGTCACAGCCCTGGCCGGCGGCGCATCCTCCGCTGCGGCTGGGAGTGATGGCCTCAGGCCACGGCTCGAACTTCGAGGCGCTGGTGGCCAGTGGCCGCCACGGCGACCTCAACGCCAGCGTGGAGTTGCTGGTGGTGAACCAGCCGGGCTGCGGGGCCATCGAGCGGGCCGAGCGGCTGGGCATTTCCTGGCGTCTGCTCGATCACCGTCGCTTCAGCAGTCGGGAGGCGCTCGATGGCGCCCTGATCGAAGCCTTTGGGCAGGCACAGGTGGATCTGGTGGTGATGGCCGGCTGGATGCGGATCGTCACCCCCGTGCTGATCGAGGCCTTTCCGCAGCGCCTGGTGAACATCCACCCGTCCTTGCTGCCCAGTTTCCGCGGTGTCGACGCGATCGGCCAGGCGCTGGCGGCAGGGGTGACCCTGGCGGGCTGCAGCGCCCACCTGGTGACCGCCGAAGTGGATGGGGGTCCGATCCTGGCCCAGGCTGCCGTGCCGGTGTGCCCCGGCGATGACCATGCCCGCCTGGCGGCCCGCATCCAGCAGCAGGAGCATCGGATCCTGCCGCTGGCGGTGGCACTGGCCGCTGAGCGGCTGGCGCAGGCTCAGGGGTAGAAGGGCAGCAGCGGCAGGCCGGTGCAGGCGGGCAGCCCCGCCAGCAGGTTGAGGCACTGAACGCCCTGTCCGGCCTGGCCCTTCACCAGATTGTCGATGGCGCACATCACGATCAGCTGGCTGGTTCGCGCATCCACCTGCACCGACAGCAGGGCCCGGTTGGTCTGCCGCACCCACTTGGTGGAGGGGTAGGTGCCCACCGGCAGCACCTCCACGCAGGGGCTCTGGCGGTAGGCGGCCTGCAGCAGGGTGGTGCAGTCGGCGGCGGTGAGGCCGGGATCTCGCAGGCGGCCGTAGACGGTGGCCAGCAGCCCGCGCACCATCGGCATCAGGTGGGGGGTGAACTGCAGCCGGATCGGTAGACCGGCCGCGCGGCTGGCTGATTCCTCGATCTCACTGGTGTGGCGATGGCCCACCACGCCGTAGGGCGCCACCGCCTCGCCGGCCTCGGCCAGCAGCAGGTTCTCCTTGGCGGCCCTGCCCCCGCCGGAGGTGCCGGTCTTGGCGTCGATGATGATCCCGCTGGTTTCAATCAGGCCCTGGCTGAGAAACGGCATCAGCGCCAGCAGGCTGGCCGTGGGGAAACAGCCGGGGGCCGCCACCAGCCGGGCAGCGGCGATCGCCTCCCGCTCCCACTCCACCAGGCCGTACACCGCTTCTTCGCACAGGGCGTCGTCGTGGCGGGGATGCTCCTGGGCTTCCGCTGCATACACACTTTTCCACTGGTTCAACGAGCGGTAGCGGTAGTCAGCGGAGAGATCCACCACCTTCACCCCGCGCGCCAGCAGATCGGGCACGAGACGCGAGGCCAGGCCGTTCGGCAGGCTGAGCACCGCCAGGTCGGCCTCCGCGGCGATGGCGTCGGGTTCAGGCACGCGCACCACCAGATCCCTGGCCAGCGGCAGAAACGGCGTGATCGCATTCCAGCGCTTGCCGGCACTGCGTTCTCCACCCAGAAAGGTCACCTCCAGGTGGGGATGGTCATGCAGCAGCCGCAGGCTCTGCAGACCGCCATAGCCACTGGCGCCGATCACGGCCACGCGCCGGGCTGGTTCTGTAGGAGCCATGCGGTAGCAATTGGGAGGGGAAAGCGTACTGGTCGTCCAGCGATCTCTTCACGGTGCGCAGGTGTGCTGGTGGAGAATGAAGGTTGATGGTCCACGTCCCCTGGCTCTCCGTTCCGACCCACTCCACGATCGCGGCAGCGTTGAGGCGTCATCGCCAGCGGCGCAGGTGGGAGGCGTCGATGCTGCAGAAGCGGCCATCCGGTTTGATCCCGTAGCGGATGCCTTGGCGGCCATTCGCAACGGCGAGATGGTGGTGGTAGTGGATGACGAAAACCGTGAAAACGAAGGCGATCTGATCTGCGCGGCCCAGTTCGCCACGCCGGAACAGATCAACTTCATGGCCACCGAAGCCCGGGGCCTGATCTGCCTGGCGATGGAAGGGGAGCGCCTCGATGCGCTGGAACTGCCGCTGATGGTGGATCGCAACACCGACAGCAATCAGACCGCCTTCACCGTGAGCGTGGACGCGGGCCCCGAGAACGGCGTGTCCACCGGCATCTCTGCCGACGATCGGGCCCGCACCATCCAGGTGGCGATCCATCCCCAGAGCCGTCCCCACGATCTGCGCCGGCCCGGCCATATCTTTCCGCTGCGGGCCAAGCGTGGCGGCGTGCTCAAGCGTGCCGGCCACACCGAGGCGGCGGTGGATCTTTCACGTCTGGCTGGGCTGTATCCCGCCGGCGTGATCTGTGAGATCCAGAATCCCGACGGCTCGATGGCCCGGCTGCCGCAACTGCAGACGTATGCCCGCCAGCACGGATTGCGGCTGATCAGCATCGCCGATCTGATCAGCTATCGCCTCACCACCGAACGGTTCGTGCGGCGTCAGGCGGAAGCCATGATGCCCAGCGCCTTCGGTACCTTCCGCGCGATCGGCTATTGCAACGAACACGACGGCAGTGAACACGTGGCGATCGTGAAGGGACACCCGGAACGGGCCACCGGGTCGGTGCTGGTGCGGGTGCACTCGGAATGCCTCACCGGGGATGCCTTCGGTTCCCTGCGCTGTGATTGCCGCCCCCAGCTGGAAGCCGCTCTGCGCATGATCGAAGAGGCCGGCGAAGGCATCGTGGTGTATCTGCGCCAGGAAGGGCGCGGCATCGGCCTGATCAACAAGCTCAAGGCCTACAGCCTGCAGGATGGTGGCCTCGACACCGTGGAGGCCAACGAGCGCCTGGGTTTCCCCGCCGATCTGCGCAATTACGGCGTAGGCGCCCAGATCCTCAGCGATCTGGGGGTGAAGCGGCTGCGGCTGATCACCAACAACCCCCGCAAGATCGCCGGGCTGGGAGGCTATGGCCTCCAGGTCGACGACCGCGTGCCGCTGGAGATGGACGCGGGCCTGCACAACGCCGCCTACCTGAGCACCAAGCGCCTGAAGCTGGGGCATCTGCTGATGCAGCCCCCCGGCCTGGAGCCCCCCCACCCCACCAGCCTCGGCCTCACCGCGGTGCTGGCCTGGCAAGGCAGCGGCAACGATCCCGCCCGCACCGAAGCGGAGCACTGGCCCCAGCTGCGTGCCTGGGCCCAGCAGCGCAGCCTCGATCTGCGGCGGGAGGAGCATCCCCGGCTGCTGGCTCTGCTCCAGCAACCGGAGCTCGCGCTGCTGCTGGCTTCCACCGACGGCCACGCCCTCGGTCGCGGCGATCTCACGGCCTTGCTCGGCCTGCTGGCGGAATGGCCTGGCTGCAGGGCGATCACCCTGCTGCTCACCCCCGATGCCCAGCGGAGCAGCCACCCCAGCGCCACGCTGGAGCCGGAGCTGCGGCCGCTGCTGGAGTTGCGCCAGGACGGGCCCACCCTGCCCCGCCAGCCCGGCTCGCTGCTGCGCTGGCAGTGAGCTGGGCTGGCGGGG